>JBGTAJ010000243.1:0-17818 GCA_041749915.1 Flavobacteriales bacterium | reverse complement strand
ACCCACATCATCCGTGGGGATCGTGTGACCTGTCGGGCCGGAAATGGCCTGTCAACAGCCCCCAAGGCCACCCCAAGAACCATGGTCCAACTCAACCCCGATGACCAACTTCGGCAAAACCGGTTCTTCGGACTACCCCTTGGAGTATACCTGGCAGGTCGTGGGCAATGAACTGCAGATCTCCCTGACAAGCTACACGGCTTGGGCATGCTGCTATACCGGGCGGATCGAGCTCATTTGCATCGAGCAGGGTTTCACCGGCAACTACAATTACAGCACCAACGAGGTATGCAAGGGCAACGGAGGAGGTTCCGCAACGACCGTCAACGACCCGTACCCGTTCAACATGGTGACGATCGACCTCACCGCCTATTGCCCGGGATCGGAACTACAGTGGCGGGCCCGGGAGCAAGGTCCTGATGGTTTCGGACCCTACACGCCGACCTTCTCGTTGACCGTTCCGGGGGTTTTCACTCCGTTGGTTGCCGAGGTGAGCGTATCGCCCACCATCGTCTGCCCCGGTGCCTGTGCCACGTTGACGGCCAGTGCCTCCGGTGGCTGTGGCATCATCACGTATTCGTGGGGGCAAGGGGGGACCGGTGCCACCAGTACGGTGTGCCCCACCGTTCCCACCACCTACACGGTGACCGCCACGGCCAATAACCAGTGTGGGTCGGTGCAGACGGAGACCGCGACCGTTACGCTCGATGTGACCCCTGACCCTGTGTCGGGCACGGCCAGCATCGATCCGCCACTGGTCTGTGAAGGTGAGGAGACCAACCTGTCCCTGAGCGGCTATTCGGGCACCATCCAATGGCAGTCCGCCACCTCCGCTGCCGGCCCGTGGACCGATCTTCCCGGTGCGACGAACGACACCTACACCTTCGGGCCGGTCATGACGGAGACCTTCTTCCAGGCCGTGGTGACCAATGATTGCCCATCGGTCTTCTCCAATGTCGTGGATGTCGCCTTCCTGCCCCTGCCGCCAGTGGATTTCAGCGCCACCACGGAATGTGCGAACGCCGCCACATCCTTCACGGATGAGACCCTGCTGCCTGCGACCATCATCTCATGGGACTGGGAGTTCAATGATGGGGCCACCAGTTCGGTCCAGGATCCGCAGCATCAATTCGGGGCACCGGGAACCTACCCTGTCACGCTCACAGTGTCCTTTGACAATGGCTGCTTCTCAGAGTGGACCGAGGATATCACCGTGCTTCCCATGCCCTCCCCTGATTTCACATCGACCCTGGCCTGCGCCAACGTCGGTACCCCGATCACCGACCAATCCACGGTTGTTGCCCCCTCCTCCATCAGCCAATGGTCCTGGGATGTGAATGCGGACGGGGTGGAGGACTACAATACCGCGACACTGATCCACAGTTTCGGCGTTGGTGGATCGTATGATGTACAGTTGACCGTGACCACGGACGATGGCTGTACCGAGAGCGTCATCCTGCCCGTCCCCGTCACCCTGGCCCCCGAAGCGATCTTCACGAACAGCACGGTCTGCCGGGAGTTCGCCACCGCGTTCACGGACCAATCCACCGGAAACCTGGTGAGCCATGCCTGGGACTTCGGCGATGGCAACAGTTCAACGGCTTCTTCGCCGGACCATTTCTATGCTGCGGCTGGAACGTATGATGTGACGCTCACGGTGGTGAATGACCTCGATTGCCCATCGACCGTGACCATGCCCATCACTGTCCACCCCAAGCCCGTGGCCTCCATCATCTACTCTGACCCGGAGAGCTGCTCCCCGCTCTGCATCGACCTTGCCAGCACCTCCACTACGGAGGGTGCGGGGATCGCTTCGGTCCTCTGGAGCTTCGGTGATGGAACGTCCAGCACGGCCGATTACCTGTCCCCCTGCTTCTACAACGATGACCGCGTGGATGACATCGCCTATGACCTGCATTTCATCGCGATCAATCTGGAAGGGTGCAGCGACACCATCCTGCTGGAGGATCACCTGAAGATCTACCACAATCCCCTGTCCCTGTTCACGGCCAACCCACAGACCACCCACATGTTCGATCGGGAAGTGAACCTCACCAACCAGAGCATCGGCGCGGACGAGTACCTGTGGGAACTGGGTGACGGGTATTCCAGCTCCGACCTTCAGTTCAATCACACTTACTCCGACACAGGCACCTTCGTGATCAGCCTCACCGTATCCACCGTGAACGGCTGCGAGGATGTCAGCTCCACTGTGTTCGTGATACCGCCCACCATCAACTTCGGAGTGCCCAATGCCTTCACCCCCGATGGCGATGGGCTCAACGACACCTTCTTCTTCACCGGGTTTGGCATCACAGACCGGGACTTTGAGTTCCAGGTCTTCAACCGCTGGGGTGAACTGGTCTATAATACTACAGCGTTCCAACCCTGGGATGGGACCTACAACGGTACTCCTGCCCGTGACGGGGTGTACGCCTACCGCATCCGATACCGCGATACACTGGGTGCAACGACCACGAAACAGGGCCACGTGACCCTGTTGCGCTGATCTTATTCGCTGTCCGCTACCCTGCCGAAAGTGAGGACCAATGTTGCCCATGGCATTGCTGACGTCCCTCTGCCACCACCCTGGATAGCCCACCACTTGTTTACCACCCCTAAAAGCGAAGCCCCCCAGTTTTCACTGGAGGGCTTGCTGCTCTAAGGGAGCCTCCTTTCGGATTTGAACCGAAGACCTGCTCATTACGAATGAGCTGCTCTACCGCTGAGCTAAGGAGGCTTTTGCCCCGCCGGACCGTGTTACCGGACCGGCAGGGCGGCAAATGTAACCAGATGCGGCGAACCCGCTACCTTCCGGTCAAGCCTTGGTGAAACGCAGCGTTCCCTGGCCCGGCACTTCCACGGTGTAGATGCCGGCCCGAAGTGCAGATACCTCTAAGGAAAGGCGGTCCGGCCCGGTGGAACTGCGGACCGTGAGCACCACGCGACCGGTGGCATCCAGGATGCGGACATCGGCACCTTGCTTCACACCGGTGAGGTTCAGCACATCCACGGCAGGATTCGGAAAAGCGGCCATGCTCAAGCCGGCCTCCTCGTTGAAACCCGTGGTGGAGCGCACATCCAAGGCCAGGTTTCCGGGAGCCACGCCCACGGACACGGTGCTCTGGACCTGACCGTCCAGGTCCAGCACGTGCAGTTCACCGGTGCTGAAGAAATCCGTGGTGGTGGCATAGAGCACGCTGTTGATGGGATCCTCGACCAACCCATATACACCTGGGCTTCCGCTGAGAGTGTCGGAGACCGTGCCGGTGGCCAGATCGAAGCGGGCCAGTTCGTTCTGGGCGTACTCCATGAAATAGACCTTGTCCACGGCACTGACCATGGCGGATGCGGCGCAGCCGGAGTTCAGCGAAATGTTGTTCGTATAGGTGAGCGTGCCGGCATCGACCCCTACGCGGCTGATGCTGCTGCTGCCAAAATCCTTGTTGTTGAAGGCGATGATGTCCCCTTCGTACGTCATCAAACGTTCGGGGTTGGTGCCGTCCGGACCAAGGTCCACCTCATCGCCATAGGTACCGGTCTGGAGGTCCACCGCACCGACCCGGCCCACCACACTGCCCCACTCGAAGGCATTGCTCACGGCCAGGTAGGCCTTGTCCTCCACCACCAGTAAATCCTCGGCGGAAAAGATCAGGCCATCCGCGGGCGCCACGGCGTATAGGAATTCGAGCGTGTTCTTGTCGCGGACCTCGAAGTAGTGGTCCAAACCACCCAGTTCGCCGCGGGTCAGGACCAATTGATCGTTCCAGATGGCCAGTTTGCGCACACCCTGTACCATGGTCTCACCGGTCTGGAGGTAGCTGTCGGCATCGAAGCGCAGGATCCGGTCATCGGCGGCCACGTAGATCGAGGTCCCGTCGACCAGGACATCGGATCCGAAACGGGGGCCGGTCAAGGTGGCCACGGTCTGGTAGGAACCTGTGGCCGGGTCATAACTGCCCAAGGTCACGGGCACCACCTGGCCACCGCCCCCGAAGAAGTCGAAGTAACCTTCATTGAGCACCACCACCTGGTGCACATAGGATTGAGCACTCCCATGGAGTGCAAGCGAGAGAAGACCCGCAGAGAGAATGGAACGGTACATGAACGGAAGGATTAATGGTGCCACGTTCACCGCGCGGCGTTCACAAGGGTGAAACCAGGGACGTGATCAGGAGCCTGTACCGCAAGCGCCCTGGCCCTGTCCCGTGGCCATGCTGAATTGCGTTGAGGCAGGTCTTCTGGCTCACGACCCTACCTGCTGCGCCTTCCCATCCCGGGAAGCGGGACAGTGGCATTATGCAACAGGCGTCGGTCATTTACAGCTGCGGGAACAGCTCCCGGTTCACACGGGATTCCCTTTTAACCGCCAGGCCCTTCCTCTCTCCGGAACATGCGTCCCTTCCAACGAAGGTCCTTTTGGACCACTACGCGTGGCGAAAGTACGCTTCGCCTTAGAGCCAGTTCAAAATCTCTTCACACGCGTCCCTCGGCCTCCTTTGAGGTCCATCGCGCAAGAGATCTTGAACAGGCTCTTAGAACCGGAAGGCCATGGATGCCTGGAGGGTGACCCCTTGTGTCCTCAACTCCGCTTCTATGTTCGCCAGGTCGATACTTGACCCGTTCAGCTCATACTCTTTGAGCGGCATCCTGTTCGTGAGATACTGAAGGTGCAGGTGGAGACCAAGCAGGTCGCTGAATTGAAAGGCCACCCCGGTGCTCAAGCCGAAGTGCGATCCCCGGTAGCGTGCTGACGTCCCCATCCCCGGTTCGGAACGATCGATGGTAAGGTTGGTCGCTCCCAAGCGAAGGGAGGCCATCCAAGCGAAGCGGTCTTGGTTGATGAGGTAGAACCTGGGTTGGATCCCCAGCATGATGATCGCGTTGGACTCCGTGGCAGAGGAATCGAGGTAGGCTCCCGGCTCTGCATAGATGCCCAGACTGAATACGCGCGCCAGACCGTAGCTCACCTCAACGGGGACGGTCCAGGTGGCAGCGCCATCGTTGGTGGTGGTGGTGTTCGGGATGCCAAGGAAGGTCACGGTCTGCTCATATTCCGTTGCATGCCCACCCGCGGCGAGCCCGATGGCGAGGTGGACCACACCTTTGTCGTTCACCTGGGACCATGCAGATAGGGAAAGCGAAAGGAACAGGACAGCAGGGAGGCACCTCCTCGAAGCTGCCTGGAAAGGTCGGCGCATGGCGTTTCTCATGGATCGAAGATGGCACCCGTCAGGCTGCTCAGGATCCAAGGAATGAAGGGTTTTCCACCAAGGGGTCTTTACAGAAGGATAACGGAAGGGGTACCTTTAGCCCATCGCAAGAACTCTTAGGCCGGTGGGCGTGTTCCATTGGACGATGAACGACCAGCGCGACCGACCCAACATGGAGCAGACCCCGATGCCAGTGAACGAGAAGGAGCAGGCCGTTTCCGAAGAGGCCGCGAAGACCGAGGTATCCAGCACCTACGGCCCCTACTGTCCCACCAAGTTGGACTTCGACCCCTTGAAGGACCTGAACCTGCCGGATAGCTACAACGAGGTATTGAAGCGCTTCAAGGGCCTGCAAGGCGAACGCACGATCGAGAGCCTGAACTGAGCAAAACACCAAGACCACTCGAAAGCCCCGGCATGTCCGGGGCTTTTTTCGTTGGTGAGGCAGCTGAGCGGTGCTCTTGTTTTCAGGCGTCCGTCGACTTATTTTCAACCCATCCTCCGCGCGTCCCGAAACTGGTCGACGTCAACTGGAGCGGGACCTCCACGGTGGCATGTCACCCATGTTCCACCTGATCTCTGTCCCATCATGAACACCTTCGATGCCAAACACATCAAGAACGTCGTGCTGCTCGGATCCCACGGCAGCGGCAAGACCACCCTGGCCGAAACCATGCTCTTCGAGGCTGGTCTGATCAAGCGCCGCAGCCGTATCGAGGACCACAACACCGTAAGCGACCACCACGAACTGGAGCACGAGCGCGGCAGCAGTGTCCACAGCACGGTGCTCCACACCGAATGGCGGAATTTCAAGATCAACATCATCGACACACCGGGCCTGGACGACCTGGTGGGCGAGACCATCCCAGCGCTGCGTGTGGCGGACGCCTGCGTGCTGCTCCTGAACGCGCGCCACGGCGTGGAGGTGGGCACCGACCTCGTGTGGGAGAACATGCAGCATTATGATCGCCCGGTGACCATCGGGGTGAACCAGCTGGACCATGTGAACGCCGATTTCGACAGCACGGTGGCGCAGGCCCGCGAGCACTTCGGACCGGCCGTGACCGTGATGCAGTACCCGGTGGAGCAGGGCGACGGCTTCCACCGGATCATCGATCTGCTGAAGATGACGATGTACGTCTTCAAGGACGATGGTGGCCGGCCGGAAAAGCAACCCATCCCAGCCAGTGAACAGGAACGCGCAGAGGCGCTGCACAAGGAGCTGGTGGAAAAGGCAGCAGAGAACGACGAGACCCTGATGGAGCGCTACTTCGACAAGGGCGAACTGGACGAGGACGAGATGCGCCAGGGGCTCAAGCTGGGCATAATGAAGCGTACGTGCTACCCGGTGTTCTGCCTGAGCGCACTGCGCAACATGGGCAGCGGGCGACTGATGGGATTCATCGACAATGTGGCCCCCAGCGCGGTGGAGATGCCAGCAGAGGAACTCGTGGACGGTGGCACCCTGACCTGCAGCCCCGAAGGTCCCACGGTACTGTTCACCTTCAAGACGGTGATCGAACCACGGGCGGGCCACATCAGCCTGTTCAAGGTCATGAGCGGCGAGCTGCAGGAAGGCATGGACCTGGTGAACGACAACACGGGAAGCACCGAGCGGATCAACCAGCTCTTCATCGTGGACGGTCGCGAGCGAAGACATGTGAACCGACTGGTGGCGGGTGACATCGGTGGTACCATCAAGCTGAAGGACACCGCCACGGCGCATACCCTGCACACGCCCGGCAGGGCCATCAAGCTCAAGCCCATCGCTTTCCCGGAACCGCGGCTATGGCAGGTGATCAGAGCGGCGGACAACAAATTGGAGGAGAAGCTCCATGCAGCGTTGGTGGAGATCCAAAAGGAGGACCCTACCATCGTTCTTCAGTACAACCGGGAGACGGCGCAGCAGCTGGTGGGTGCGCAGGGCGAACTGCACCTGAGCCTGCTCAAGTGGAAGCTCGACCACCACTACAAGGTGGAAGCCGTGTTCAGCAGCCCGCGGATCCCCTACCGCGAGACCATCCGCAAGGCCGCCGAGGCCAGCTACCGGCACAAGAAACAGACCGGTGGCAGCGGCCAGTTCGGGGAGGTGCACCTGAAGATCGAGCCTTGGACGGAGGACATGCCCGAACCGCATGGACACAGCGTGCGCAGCAAGGAAGTGCACGACCTGCCCACCGGAGGCAAGCTGGTGTTCTACAACTGCATCGTGGGCGGTGTCATCGACAGCAAGTTCATGCCCAGCATCCTGAAAGGTGTGATGGAGAAGATGGAGCGCGGTCCGCTCACCGGTTCACCTGCGCGGGACATCCGGGTGATCGTGCATGATGGCAAGATGCATGCGGTGGACAGCAACGACATCAGCTTCCGGATCGCCGGCCTGCAGGCCTTCCGGGAAGCGTTCACCCAAGCCGACCCGCAGTTGATGGAGCCCGTGCACGAACTGAACGTCCGTGTTCCCGCCGAACTGATGGGCGAGGTGATGACCGACCTGCAGGGCCGCCGCAGCGTGGTCATGGGTGTGGAAGGCAGTGGTCGCTACCAGGTGATCCGCACCTTGACACCACTATCCGAGCTTGACCGCTACAGCACCACCTTGCGAAGCCTGACACAGGGCCGGGGCACCTTCAGTGCGAAGTTCCACGCCTACCAGCCCGTACCGCAGGACCTGCAACACCGTTTGGTGAACAGCCACCAGGAGGAGGAATTCGCCGGTTGAACCCAAGGAAGGCATAGGCCTCCCCTACGTCCGACCCCAACGCAGGGTCGTCGGAATTCATCTTCCGCCAAGGAAGGTGCTGTGCTTTCGTATGCGGTTCAGTGGTCCATGGAGCGGATCAACCCAAGCCTGTCAAGGCTTCAGGAAGCCCTCCACACCATCCGGAAAGCTCACGATATTGTTGGTCACGTCGATCTCCGCTGTCCTGTTCAGGGGGTCGATCACGATCGCCTTGACCGAAGCGATCGGACCGGGCACGGTGAACACGTAGCCGGGGTCCGTCCATTGCCAGGGTGCGAGGACCGTGAACGCGAGTTTCTCCGACCCGGCTTCCTTCGCGCCGCGCTGCAGGGAGAGCGGAATATGGTACGTGGCACCACTGCCATCGCGCCGTTCCACGCGGACATCCACCGGCATCAGCTGCTCTCCGATGCGCTCCACCTCCACCCGCAGGTCGCCGTTCAACGCCAGCACGCTCCGGATACCGTAATCGAGGGTCCGGGTCGTATTGATCCACTCATCGAAGTACCAGTCCAGCTCAAGGCCGCTCTCCTTTTCCATCACCCGTTCGAAGTCAATGGGCTCGGGGTGCTTGAACCGGCAGGTGTTGTAATAGCGGATGAGCCCCTGGGCCAGTACCTTCTCTCCCACCACGGCACCCAGTTGGTGCACGAACATCTCCCCGAAGCTGTAAGCCGTGGAACCGTAAGCCCGGTTGGTGAGGAACTGGTCGGCATGGATCACCGGCGATTCGTGCCTGCCGCTCTCCACCAATGCCCGGTACCCTTGGATGGAGCCGGCATGCGGGTCCTCATCCCGCGGGAACAGTTCCTGCATTGCCTTGCTGCTCGCGTACTCGGTGAAGCCCTCATCCATCCAGGGGAAGCGTCCTTCGTTGCTGGCCAGCACGCCGTAGTACCAGCTGTGCACGCTCTCATGCACGCTCACGCCCACCAGACTGCCCAGGCGACGCTTGCCCGTGATGAGGGTGAGCATCGGGTACTCCATGCCGCCATCACCACCCTGAACAAAACTATACTGCGGCCAGGGGTACTTTCCGAATTGAGCGTTCATGAAGCGGAAGGACCGTTCCATGTAGGCGGGTAGTTCCTGCCAGACCGCCTCCAGCTCGGGCTCGTCCTTGTAGAAGTAGTGCAGCTCGGGGCCATCAGCCATGGGACGGACCACATGCTTGAAATCACGGTCCGCTGCCCAAGCGAAGTCGTGCACATCGCGGGCCGAGAAGTGCCAGGTGAGCTGGTTCCCCTCCGGGCGCTTCATCGCCTTCCTGGCCGGATAGCCGTGCCCCACCTGTTCGGGGTTCTGGAGCACGCCGGTGGCGGCCACGACAAAGGCACTGTCCAGCGTGAGCGTCACATCAAAATCCCCCCACACGCCATGGAACTCGCGCCCCACGTAGGGATAGGCATGCCAACCCCGGTGGTCGTACTCGGACAGTTTCGGGTACCACTGTGTCATGCTGTAGGCCACGCCTTCGGAATTGTCGCGCCCCGTTCGACGGATCTGCACGGGCACCTGGCCTGTGAAGGCATAGTTGAACGTGGTGCTCTTTCGCGGCAGCAGGGGTTTGGCCAGCTCCACCTTCAGCACGGTGCCCATGGGGACCAACACGGCCGGACGGCCATCCTGGGTGAAGGTCATCACCTGCAGGTCTCCCACCTGGTCAGAGGCCAACTCCCCTATCCGCGTGCCCACCCGGCCGTCGGGGTCCTCGATGGTGCGTGAGCGCACGTCCATCTCACTACCGGGCTTGAATGCGTTCAGGTAAAGGTGGAAGAACACCTCGTGGAGCGTGTCGGGACTATTGTTGGTGTAGGTGAGCGCGGATGTTCCCTGGAAGCGGTGAGCGCGCACGTCAAGGCTCACATCCATGTCATACTTCACCCGCTGCTGCCAGTGATCGCACTGCGCAGTGGCGGTCAAGGCCACCAGCGATCCCACCACAAAAAATATCGATCCACGTGTCGCGCTCATGCCGCAAAGAAACAGGCGGGCCGCTACCGGTCCGCCTGTTCAGGTACTTGAATGTGAAGATGGTCCTGCTGCCTAAGAAAGCAGGCGTTGACGGAGCACGAACTCCAACTGGCGGTTGGCGTCCTCCAGACGCTGGGTGTAATTGGCCTTTTCCTCCTCCGCCTTGAACTCAGCGTAGGCCTGTTCAACCGCTTGGACCAGCTGTTCATTGACCCATGGTTTCGCGAAGTACTTCGACACACCGCCCTTGTTCACGGCGTCGATGATGGCCTCCAGGTCGGCATAGCCCGTGACCAGCATCCGTCGCACGGCGGGGTAACGGTCACGCACCTGGGCCAGCAGTTCGCTTCCGCGGGCGTAAGGCATACGCTGGTCGGAGATGACCACGTGGACCCGATGCTGGGCGAGCAGGGAGAGGGCTTCCTGGGTGTCCTTCGCCACGAGGACCTCCATCGAATGCCTGAACGCTGTCTTGAAGGCTTGGCGATTGCCGCCATCATCGTCCACGAAAAGGACGCAGGGAAGCTCGGCGGACTGGGGTAATGGGTGTGCAGCGCTCATGATGGATGGGCTTCGATGGCCTTCGTACGCTCACTCGTCGAAATAGTTCCCACCCAGATCGTTGATAATTTGTTAATAAGTTGAGCGTGATTAGATTCGCCCCGGTTAGAGAACCTTGGACAGCTCTCTCAACTCGACCGATGACCAACCTACCTGAGGCGCTTACCCGTGCTTCCCGGCACGACCTGACCGTGCATGAGCCGGAGTTCTTCCGGCTATCCTCGGGTCCCGACAGGGAGCGCATGGCCGCGCTCTTGGAGCGGGAGCCACGTACCGTGGTCTTCGACCAACTGCACAGCCAGCTCACCGAACTCGTCCGGTCGCTGAACCCTTCCGTGCGCTTCACCAAGGAAGAGCTCGACGCGGCGGCCCAAGCTCATTTGAAGGGCGTTCCTGCCGCCGAATATGGTGTGTGGGTCTACTACCCCTGGTCGTTCCGGCTCGTCCATCTCCTGGACGAGGCCGAATTCGCTTTGGTCCGTACCGACCGCAACCGGAACAAGATCACCCGCGAAGAGCAGGCCATCCTCGCCACGAAAAAGGTGGGGGTCATCGGCCTCTCGGTAGGGCAGAGCGTCAGCCTCACCATGGCCTTGGAGCGCAGCTTTGGCGAGATCCGCCTGGCGGATTTCGACACCCTGGAGCTGAGCAACCTGAACCGCATCCGGAGCGGGGTCCACGAAATGGGCGTCCCGAAGGTCATCAATACCGCCCGCGAGATCGCCGAGATCGACCCCTTTCTGAAGGTGACCTGCTTTGAGGACGGCATCACCACCGAGAACATCGACGAATTCCTCGCGGTAGGTGGGAAACTTGACGTCCTGATCGAGGAATGCGACAGCGTGGCGATCAAGATCATGGCTCGCCAGAAGGCCAGGGCACTGCGCATCCCAGTGGTCATGGATACCAGTGACCGTGGCATGGTGGATGTGGAGCGATTCGACCTGGAACCGGACCGGCCCATACTGCACGGTCTGGTGGAGCATTTGGACCTGGAATTGGCCCTTCAGGCCAAGACCAATGAGGAGAAGCTGCCTTTCGTGCTGCCGATCGCTGGCATGGACACCTTGAGCACGCGCATGAAGGCGAGCATGTTGGAGATCGAGAACAGTGTGACCACATGGCCCCAATTGGCTTCATCCGTGGTCATGGGCGGGGCAATTGGAGGCCATATCATGCGCCGGGTCGTTCTGGGCCATGGAATACCCAGCGGCAGGTGGTGGATGGACCCGGATGATATCATCGGCGTGCCGGAACTGGGCGTGGATGGGGTGTCAGTTGGACAAGCCCCTACTCCACTCACTACACAGCATATAAAGCTGGATGTGGAAGGGATGTTGGATGCAGCCCGAAGGCACCACCGGCAGCCCGGGGGGGGGCGTATGCAACAGTTCGAAGCCGAGCGATTGGCAGAGGCGGGTGCGCATGCCCCATCGGGCGGTAATTGCCAACCTTGGCAATTCCTGTATGAGGACGGTAGCTTGTTCCTGTTCATGGATGTCGACCGTGCGCGAAGCGCTTTGGACCCTGGCCTTCGCTATGCATATCTCGGAATGGGGGCATGCCTGGAGAACATGCTATTGGAAGCTGGCCGGATGGGCATGAAGATCCGTCACACATTCATCCCGCTTGCGGATGTACCTCAATTGATCGCCGTGCTGGATGTTCAGGGGCGCTCCATGCCCGATGCATCGATTGGAGCCGAGGATGTTTTGGCCAGGCATATTCCCCTCCGATGCACCAACAGGAAGAACTCGGAGTCCTCGGAACTTACCGACTCTGAGGAGCGGGAATTGATGGATGTGGTGCATGCAACGATCCCAGAAGTAGCCATTACGATCGTGCGTGATGGAAAGACCATCGACCGTATCGCTGCACTTTGCGGACGTGCCGAGCGCATCCGTTTCCTGAACACCACGTGTCACCACGACATGTTCGTCCGTGAAATGCGGTGGAAGAAGGAGGATGTTGAAGGCTCCAGGGATGGTATCGACATTGCCACATTGGAATTGAGCCTCGCCGATCGCACCGGCCTCCGGGTAGCCTCAGACCCCAAGGCCATGTCGCTGCTGCGTCAGTGGGGTACAGGTAAGGCCATCGAGAAGATGGCATCAAAGAGCATCCGTGCCTCGAGCGCCTTGGGGGTTATCTCTCTGCCGGACTTGGGAATAGCTAATGCCTATCAGGGAGGGCGTGCGATGCAACGATTTTGGTTGAAAGCATCTTCCTTGGGACTTTTAGCCCATCCCGTCGGGGCTCCGATCTTCATGGGGATACATGGCCTCTGGGACAAGAATGGTATCCTTTCCGCCGAGGAACATAAAGAGGCGGGAGCGATCCTGGATGAATTCGCGGGTATCATCGGCGCGGGTGCATCCATGCCATTTTTCATGCTGCGACTTGGTCGAGCAGGGGAACCGACTGCTCGTAGTCTGCGACTGCCAATTTCCGAACTGTTCCATTCCGTCAGCTCATCATTGGCGTGAAGTGATCCCGGATCAAACTCATCATGCCGACACGTCAGCCACTCGCCAGCTCTAACGCCCTTTCCTTGGGGGGCCATACAGTCAACTAGCACGAACCTATCATGGATCGCATAACCATCCGAGCGTTCAGAGCAGCAGAAGAGCCAAAGCTTTCCAGCACTTACGTTGAAGAGCATGCCCGTGTGCTTCGTGACGTCGGTGTCCTCGATTCCTTGCCACAGGACCATGGGTGGTGCCTTGAGGATGATTGCATAGTGGTCGTAGCAGAGCACCCTACGCTCGGAATGGTCGGAGGTTGTCGGCTACAAATGGCCAAGCCTGGCCGCCCCATGCCGTTCGAACTGCACCTTCGGCCTCTGGAAGAGCATTTGACCACCAAGACAGCTGGATTACTTTCCGAACGTTGCGCTGAACTATGCGGGCTTTGGGTTGCCCACCGGTTCGCTGGTCATGGATTACCGTGGTTCCTAACCGCAGCTGCGGTATCGCTTGCGATCCAACTCCCGGTCGATTCGCTTGTTTGCCTGGCTGCTGAGTATTCCATGGATTATGCCTGCCGGAACGGTTTCCTACGAATGCTGGAAGTAGGTGATGGGGGAGCATTCACCTTTCCTACACCGGATATCCGTTCATTCGCATTGATCAACAATGAGCCGATAGGTCTTGGCTATGCGCGCACGGAGGAACGCCAACGCCTGATCAGTCTCCGGTTGAACCCGAACCAGGCCCGGGTCGAGCTGATGAAGGAGAAACCGTTCGAGGTCATCTACAGCCTGAAACTCCAACAGAAGGTGATCCCGTTCCAACCATACCTCTCACTCGAGGAACAGGCCAGACGGCGCTCCGCCTAGCGCCAACATGTAACCGATCGCGAGACCACTTCGTATGAGCGGCCACTATGCGGACCATTGTATTGGCGTTGCTCCTAGGAACAGCCTGTTCCGGAATCACAGCGCAAGAGTTGATCTATCAAGGTGGAGACCACAGCACCCCTGTTGGGCAGCACCTGGAATTCCTTGTTGACAGCACAGGAACACTTACTCCCGAAGCCGTCCTCGGAAGTGAGGCTTTTCAAGGAACGAATGCGACCGTGCCGAATCTCGGCATCTCGAAGAACACAGCTTGGTTCCGGTTCACCGTGCGTAACAGGACCGCTGAACCCAAGCTCTTTTTGGTCATCCCCTATCCTGACATCGATCGGATCGACCTCTACCGATCACATATCGGTGGTATTCAGGCCTTAGGCTCCCAAGGCCAAGCCGTGGAGCATTCGGGATCCGTCACTACGCGAACGGGGGAGTATGTATTCGAACTGGATGCCCCACGGAACGTACCGGTCACCTATCTAATGCGCATCAAGGGTCACAAACAAGTGCACCTCCCCATGCTCGTGGCATCGCCGATCGAGGCTGCAAGCATTTCGGCACGCTGGAATCTATTCGCCGGAGGTTTCCTGGGTATCATGCTGGTCATGGCACTTTACAATCTGTTCGTGTTCCTCTCTATAAGGGACCGGAGTTATCTGGTCTACGTACTGTACATCATCATCAACAGTGGTGCTCAATTGACCGTCATGGGAACGGCACAGACCTATTTATGGCCTGACGATCAATGGCTGACCGTAAATGCTTCGGTCCTCTTCGTTCTGATATCCATAGCTACGGGGATACTCTTCACACAGCAGTTCATTTCAACCGCACGGTTCTCACCCAAACTGCACCGCCTTCGGCCCTTGTTCCACTTGATGATCCTGGTGAACGTCGTGATCTACCTGCTTGTGGACACCACGATCGGGTACAAGATGGCCCAGGGTATATCCGGATGTGCTTCGACCTACCTACTCGTCATGGCCATCAGCTCATGGAGAGCCGGGTCACGATCGGCGGGTTTCTTCCTACTGGCTTGGTCCTTCTTTCTCGTCGGGGTGCTGGTCTTCGTCATGAAGGATACCGGTGTACTTCCCTACAATGAGATCACGGCCTATGCAATGCCCATGGGTTCCGTTGTCGAAGCTATCCTCCTCTCCTTCGGTCTGGCGGACCGCATAAACATCCTGCGCAAAGAAAAAGAACGGTCACAAGCAGAGGCCTTGGCGACCCTCCGGGAGAACGAACGCATCATCCGCGAGCAGAACGTGGTCCTGGAGCACAAGGTGAAGGAACGTACCCACGCTCTCCAGGAATCGAACGACACCCTGAAACGCACGCAGACCCAGCTGGTGAACGCCGAGAAGATGGCCTCACTGGGTCAGCTCACCGCCGGCATCGCACACGAGATCAACAACCCGATCAACTTCATCACCAGCAACGTGCAACCGCTGCGACGCAACATCCGCGAGATCGTGGAGGTGATGGCCGCCTACCGGGCCATCGGACCCGCCGATGCCGATCGCGAGTTGGAGGCCGTCCGTTCCAAGGAACGCGCCATGGAACTTGATGAGTCCATCGCTGAACTGGACGACATCATAGACAGCATCGCGGAAGGATCGAGCCGTACGGCGGAGATCGTCCGTGGCCTGCGCAACTTCTCCAGGCTGGACGAGGACGACCTCAAGGAGGCTGACCTGAACGAAGGCCTGCGCAGCACCCTGGCGGTGTTGGCTCCCCAGTTCAGGGACAAGGTGAGCATCGAATTGGACCTGGGGGCCATTCCACCCGTGGAGTGCTTCCCGGGCAAGGTCAACCAGGTCTTCATGAACGTGATCACCAACGCCGTACAGGCCACCCTGCAGCGCCCCGGCGACCGGCCGCGAGTGGTCCATGTGAGCAGTATCCAGCAGGATGACCGCGTGTTGATCCGCATCAGCGACAACGGCGTGGGAATGACCGACGACGTGAAGGTCCGCATCTACGACCCTTTCTTCACCACCAAACCAGTGGGCGAAGGCACCGGCCTGGGCATGGCCATCGTGTACGGCATCATCCAGGACCACCAGGGCGACATCCGCGTGGAGAGCAGCCCCGGAGTGGGTACTGAGTTCACCATTGACCTACCCGTGCGCCACCAGCGCGCGAACCAACAACGCGCTTGAACAGATGAACGAGCATCGTATCAAGGTCCTTTTCGTGGATGATGAGGAAGGCAACCTGAAGTCCTTCAAGAGCACTTTCCGCAGGGATATGGACGTGTTGTTGGCCAATTCCGGAGCAGAGGCGCTGGAACTGCTGGATCGCGAACAAGTGCACGTGATCATCTCCGACCAGCGCATGCCGGGCATGACCGGTTCCGAGTTCCTGAGCATCGCCCGGGAGCGACACCCGCGTACCATGCGCATGCTGCTCACCGGCTATGCCGATCTGGAGGCGGTGGTGGCTGCCGTGAACCAGGGAGGCATCTACGCCTATGCCACCAAGCCATGGGACGAGAACGACCTTCGCCTGCGCATTCAGCAGGCCTTTGAGATCCATCATCTCCGCGAGGACAAGGACAAGCTGCTGCACCAATACCGACAGGTGTTCGATGCCTCCGGCGATCCCATCGTGCTGGTGGATCACAAGGGAGCCATCCTGGAGGCCAATGCCGCCTGCCAGAAGCTCATGGGACTGGACCGGGAAGCACTGCTCAGTACCCGGTTCACGGATCACATCGATGACCCCCGCCAATTGGTCAAGGCCCTCCGTGCCCGTCGCTCCGGCAACGAGTTCGTGAACGTGGACATGACCTTGAACACACCGGCGGGCCACGTGATCGACTGCCTGATGACCGCCACCTACCTCGGTCGCCAGGAGCTGGGACGGGACGTGTTCCAGGCCATCATCAAGGATGTGTCGGACCGCAAGCAGGAAGAGAACCGGCTGCGCAAGTTGAACACCGACCTGGACCGACGTGTCGCTGTGCGGACCGCGCAGCTGTTGGAGGCCCTGGAGGACCTTGGCGCGTTCTCCTACTCGGTGGCCCACGACCTGCGGTCACCATTAAAGAACATCGTGGCCTTGAGCGACCACCTTCACCACCACGCCCAAGCCCGACAGGATGACGAGGCCGGTGCCTTCACCGAGCGCATCCAGAAAGGCGCGCAACGGATGATCGACCTGGTGGACGATATGCTGAGGTTCTCGCAGACGAACACCCGCGAACTGGACCGCCGGGCAGTGGACATCCATGAACTGGTGGCCTCGGTGATCGACGAGCAGGTCCCCGAAGATCGTCGGTCGCAACTGGTGAACGCCGTTCCCCAGAGCGCCACCGTCCTGGCCGATGCCCCGATGCTCAAGGTCATCCTGCACAACCTGCTATCCAATTCCCTGAAGTTCACCCGTGACCGGTCTTTACCGAGCATCCGCATCGCGCTGGGCGAGAAGGAAGGTCATGACGTTCTTTCCGTGCAGGACAATGGTGTTGGCTTCGATGCCCAGCACAAGGACCAGGTCTTCGGCGTGTTCAAGCGCCTGCACAAGGTGGAGCAGTTCGAGGGTACCGGTGTCGGGCTGGCCATCGTGAGCCGCATCGTGCGCAAGCACGGTGGCGAGGTGTGGGCCGATAGTGCCATCGGCGCCGGCACCACCATCCACATCGCACTGCCCAAGGCAGAGAGCCGTTCACAGTACCCGCCATTCGTCCAGGTTGCCTGATCCTGAAACCTTGGTCCATCCCCTTCCGTAGACCGATCAACCAATCCGCCATTACCATGTCGCACTTGCGCATCCTCACCCTCTCCCGCCCCATCGTTCACCTGCCCTGGGCATTGCTGCTCGCCTCCATGGTATCAGCCACGTTCGTCTTCGGACAGGGCAAACTGGTGGATCAGCGTGACCAGGCCGAAGGCTGGTATGTGCCTGTTCACGGGCATGTGATGACCGAAGGGAAAAAGGTGGACGGCGTGGAGGTGATGCTGTACAAGGACA
>JBGTAJ010000242.1:0-4051 GCA_041749915.1 Flavobacteriales bacterium | reverse complement strand
CATGCTGCAGCGCTCACTTCCACCGTGTAGGGGCCTTGGGCGCCACTGAAGGGTTCGGTGAGGATAGGCAGGTAGTAGGTGCCTGCGGGCAGTGCGTTGAAGAAGATGGTCTTGTTGCCATCGCCGCAATCCGTGGTGTTGAAATTGGTGGCGTTGATCAACACGTCGCTGGGACAGTTGGTCGCCAACCAGTTCCACGTACTGCCGAAAGCCGGGGTAATGCCACAGTAGCTCACCACCACATCGGCGCAATCCGTTGTGGTGAAGGCATGCCAAACGCTGGGCAGACCGAGGTCCATGCCACTGCCGGGCAGTGCATCACCGGCAAAGGTGGCGCCGGTGTTGTCTCCGGTGAAGGTCAGGGTGGAACCGTTCGCCAAGGCCTCGGGCGATACGCTGGTGCACAGGTCGTTCACAGGAACGCCGCCACCGAGAGCAACAATAGGGGAGGTTGCCTGGGAAACGTTGCTCAGCAGGACGAGGGCGGAAGCAAGCAGAAAGGGAGTAGGTGTTGATACCATGCGGATCGCGTGTGAATGTGCCCCGCCTTCGGCAGGGTGAGCAAAGGTGGCGTGTCCCACGCTGGTTCCCATCCCGGCTCGTCACATAGTTTTTCACATCCGCCCATGAACGGACAGAGCGTGCACAGCAACACAAAGGGCCGCCCCTTGCGGAGCGGCCCTTTGCCTCGGATATCGAAGAGGATCAGCGGATCACCACGCGCTGCTCGCTGGTGCCCTGCTCGGTGCTCAGACGGAGCACATAGGAACCGGCGGCCAGACGATCGGCCAGCTGGAGCTGCTGTGCCTGACCTGCCACCATGGCGCGCTGCTCAGCGTGCATGATACGGCCGGTCATGTCCATCAGCTCGATCACCACGGCACCGGACACATCGCCCGAAGCAATGGTCATGTCGCCGTTACCGGGGTTCGGGAACACGCTGAAGGAATTGCTGTTGCCAGCAATAGCGTCCACAGTAGAGGCCACATCACCCGTCACGCAGATGTTGAAGGTGGCGGTACCACCGTAGTTATATACGCGAACGTAATAGGTCGCGCCAACAGTGAGTCCGCTCTGGATGATCTCTTCAACCCCATCCGTGACGGTGGCGTCGGCACAGGCCAGGGAGTTCTGCGAACCGCAGGTGCCGTCCAGCAGCTCGATCACCAGATCAGCACCGTTGGTACCGGTGGCGGTAACCACATGGTCGGTGCCGGTGGCGACGAAGGAGTACCACACGTCGATGGCCTCACCGGAGTTAAAGCCATTGCAATCGATGGCGGGCAGCGATTCGTTGCCGCTCACTGTAGAACCATCGACCGGGGTACATACGGTGAACACCGAGAGTCCTTGGGCACTTGCACATTCATCATTGGCAGGTGCTGGTGGGCAGGCTGTAGCGGCCACGTTGATGGTGTAAGGACCCTGGGCACCTGGCTCGGTCAGTACAGCGTAATAGTAGGTGCCGGCAGCAAGGCCATCATAGAAGATGGTCACGTTGCCATCGGTGCAGGTCTCCAGATCGAAGGCACTGCTACCCACGAAATCGGTGTTCGGGCAACCGATGTAGAGACGAAGGCTGGCGTTCTCGAACGCAGGCGTCGTTCCGCAGTAATCCAACACCACGTTGGCGCACTCCGTGATGGTGAAGGCATGCCAAACGCTGGCGAAGCCCAGACCTTCGGTATCCAAGGCACCGGTGTTGTCACCCGTGAAGGTCACAGAACCGTCGATGGCCAGGTCCACCGGGGTGGTGCCGGTGCACACGTCGTTCTCGGGAACATCCGAAGGCGTGAACGCGCAGATCGTGAAATCGAAATCCGTGGGAACGGGTGACCAGTAGGAGTACACACGCACGAAGTAGGTCTCACCCGCCGTGGTGGCCAGGGTGAGGGTCTCCACGGTGCTGTTCGGGGGGAAGGTGGCATCGGCACAGGCCACGCTGGTCAGCGCGCCGCAGGTACCGGTGAAGCCTTCCAGCACGGCATCGAACGTACCCACACCTTCCACGGTGATGGAGGTCACGGCACCGGTGGCTTCAAAGCTGAACCACACATCATTGCCTTGGGGAGAGGTGAAACCGTTGCACAGGATCGGATCCAGGCTCTGGGTGGCATCGGCCGCATTGGCGTTGATGGGCGTGCAAGCACCTTCCACTGTAAGGACGGTGGCGTTGTCGCACTCATCATTGGCGGGGCCAACACCTCCTCCGGAACCGGAGAGGCAGATGTCGAACGTTCCGCCAAAGCCGAAATCGTTGTTCGAAGACACCATGAACACGTAGTCCGTGCCCGGGGTGACCGAAACAGCGTTGCTGATCTCACCGACCGTGCAGAGCACTGAGGTGCCGGCGCAACCGCCTTCCAGCACATCGAGAACAATGTCCTCGATGTCACCAGGCGTGAGGTCGATCACCACCGTGGTGTACGTGCCCGAGTTGAACGCATACCACACGTCCTCATAGGCACTGGCACCGGTATCGCAGCTAGGCTCGCTTTCCGAGCCGGCACCGAAGTTGTTGCCGGGAACACCAGCAGCAGGGCACTCGCCAGCTGCGTTCACCGTCAGCACTTCAGCGTTGGCACAAAGGTCATTGGGGGCAATGCCGCCGCGTGAAGCATCACGGGCAGGCGAGTCCTGGTGGAACCGGACAGGGGCCGGGCCCTTCCGTACAGATTGGGCGGTCTTTTGCTTGGTCGCCTGGTTCGTCAGGGTGGCCTGACCATTGGCTGCGCTTGAGAGGCTCAAGGCGGCAACCACTCCTACTAATGCGAGGTAGTTGTTTTTCATCGTTCGAGATTCGGTTAGATGTGCCGAAGGTCCGACTTAAGACCGCCAAAACCAAAAGGAAGTTACCACCCGTTTACCTTTGACAATTCATGGAGATCGCGATCAAGCAACGCCACGCACTGGTCTGTGGGGCCACACAGGGTATCGGAAATGCCGTAGCGCACGAATTGGCCGCTCTGGGCGCGGAGGTCACCCTCTTGGGCCGCAACGAGGAAGCCCTCAAGGAGGTGCTGCACGCATTGCCCGCATCAGCAGGTGTATCTCACCGCTACGTGGTGGCCGATATGTCCCGGACCGAAGAGCTGGCACAGGTGGTGGCCCAACTACAGGCCGGCCATCCGGTAGACATTCTGGTGAACAACACCGGCGGACCAGCTCCCGGCCCCGCGCATGAGGCCAGCACCGAGGCCTTCGAAGCCGCCTTCCGACTGCACCTGCTGAGCTACCAGACCTTGGTGCGCGCCGTGGTGCCCGGCATGAAGGAGCGGAAGTACGGGCGCATCGTCAACATCATCAGCACCAGCGTGAAGCAGCCCCTGCCCAACCTCGGTGTCAGCAACACCATCCGCGGGGCCGTGGCCAACTGGTCCAAAACGCTGGCCAATGAGCTGGGGCCCCACGGCATCACGGTGAACAATGTGCTGCCGGGCGCCACCTCCACCGAACGGCTCACGGCCATCATCCGCAACAAGGCCATGGCCACCGGACGCCCCGAGGATTCCGTGCGGGAGGAGATGATGCATGAGGTGCCCCTGCGCCGCTTCGCAAAACCTCAGGAGATCGCCTATGCGGTGGCCTTCCTCTGCGGACCTTCCGGCGCCTACATCAACGGCATCAACCTGCCGGTGGACGGTGGGCGTACGGCCAGCCTCTGATCACAGACGCGTGACGCGGAAGGGCAGCTGGTAGATCACCGGCACCGCCAGCCCGTTCTGCGAACCCGGCATGAACACCGGCAGGGCCCGGATCACCCGCTCGATCTCAGCCTGCACCGCTGCGCTCGGCTTGGGCGCACACACCAGCCGGCCGATGTTCCCGGTGGCATCGATCTCCAGGGTGATCACCGTGAACTCATCGCGCCGCACGCTCTGCGGAACCCGGAAGTGGCGTTGCAGGTGCGCATCGATCCGCGCTTCGGTGCAGCCGTCCAGGTCGTGGGCGGAACGCGTGAGGCACTCCTTGAAGTAAGGGCGCTGCTCCACCCCGTCCCAGGGCCGGGGGCCGGGCTCCACCACCTCTTCGGGACGCAGTGAGCTGCCGG
>JBGTAJ010000241.1:0-2642 GCA_041749915.1 Flavobacteriales bacterium | reverse complement strand
ATGATCACCGACAGGGTTTCCATGACGAACACCCCGCCCATGATGAACAGCACCACTTCCTGGCGCACGATCACCGCGATGGTGCCCAGCGCCGCGCCCAAGGCCAGTGCCCCGACATCGCCCATGAAGACCTGGGCCGGGTAGGCATTGTACCAGAGGAAGCCGATGCAGGCACCGAGCAGGGCACCGATGAACACCGCCAGCTCACCGGAGCCGGGGATGTACATGATGTCCAGGTATTGCGCGAAAATGACGTTGCCGCTTACGTAGGCCAGTATACCCAGGGTCATCACCATGATCGCGGAGGTGCCGGTGGCGAGGCCATCCACACCGTCCGTGATGTTCGCGCCATTGCTCACCGCGGTGATGATGAAGATCACTACGAGGATGTAGACGATCCAGGTGTACTGGCGGGCTTCGCGTCCGAACACCCCGAGGATCGAGGAATAGTTGAACTCGTTGTCCTTGATGAAGGGGATGGTGGTGTTCGGCGACTTGCGGTTGAGCAGGTAGTGCACCGTGCCATCCTCTTCGGTGACGGTGTACACCTCCTTCTCGTCCAGCTGCTGGGCGAGCACTTCGGAGACCTCCACGCGCGTGCGGATCTCCGGGTGGAAGTAGACCGTGGCACCGATGATGATGCCCACGCCCACCTGGCCCACCACCTTGAACTTGCCGGCCAGACCGCGCTTGTCCTTCTTGAAGACCTTGATGTAGTCGTCCACGAAACCGATGGCACCGAGCCACACGGTGCTCACCAGGAGCAGGATGATGTAGATGTTATCCAGCTTGGCGAACAGCAGCGTGGGGATGATCGTCGCGGAGAGGATGATCAGCCCACCCATGGTCGGTGTGCCCTGCTTCTGGATCTGTCCTTCCAGGCCCAGGTCGCGCACGGTCTCGCCCACCTGCATGCGGCGCAGCAGGTTGATGATGCCCTGCCCCCACCACAGGGAGATGAGCAGGGAGACGACCACCGCCATCGCCGCGCGGAACGAGATGTAGTTGAACACACCCGAGCCGGGAACGCTGAAACCGATCGCTTCGAAGAAGTGGTACAGCATTACTTGTGCAGCAGTTCAAGGGTTTCCTTCAGCACGGCGACGTCATCGAAGGGGTGCTTCACCCCCTTGATCTCCTGGTAGGTCTCATGGCCCTTTCCGGCCAGCAGCACCACATCACCGGGCTTGGCCATTCCGACGGCCTGACGGATGGCCTCGCGACGGTCCGCGTTCACCCACACGCGGTGCTGATCAGGGACGGGCACGCCGGTGCGCATCTCGGCGAGGATCGTCATGGGGTCCTCGCTCCGCGGATTGTCGCTGGTGAGCACCACATGACCGCTGAGCTCTGTCGCGATGCGGGCCATGACCGGGCGTTTGGTGCGGTCGCGATCGCCACCGCAGCCCACCACGGTGATCACCTGTTCATGGTCTCCGCACACCTCATTGATGGTGGACAGCACGTTCTTCAGGGCATCGGGCGTGTGGGCGTAATCCACGATGCCGATGATGCCGCTCGTGCTGCGCACCAGTTGGAAGCGGCCGCGTGGTGGCTCGAGGTCGCTCAGGGCGGTGAGCACGTTCAGCGGTGCCTCGCCCAGCAGCGTGGCCGTGGTGTACACCGCCAACAGGTTGGAGGCGTTGAACTCGCCGATCAAGCGGGCATAGACATCATGCCCATCGATGTTGAGGTGCAGTCCGGTCAGTTGGTTCTCGATGATGCGTGCACGGTGGTCCGCCATGCCCTTCACCGCGTAGGAACGCTTGGTGGCCTTGGTGTTCTGCAGCATCACGGCGCTGTTCGCGTCATCGGCGTTCACCAGCGCGAAGGCGCCGGCGGGCAGGTGATCGAAGAAGCGCTTCTTGGCCTTGATGTATTCGGCGAAGGTGCCGTGGTAGTCGAGGTGATCGTGCGTGATGTTCGTGAAGATCCCGGCCGCGAATTGCAGACCCGCGATGCGCTCCTGCACCACGCTGTGCGAGCTCACTTCCATGAAACAGTGCGTGACCCGTTCGGCCAGCATCTCGGCCAGCAGTTCGTTGAGGCGGACGGCATCCGGCGTGGTGTGCGTGCTGGGGATCGTGCGTTGACCGATGCGGACCTCCACCGTGCTGATCAGTCCGCACTTGTAGCCCAACGCGCGGAACAGGCGGAAGAGCAGCGTGGCCGTGCTCGTCTTGCCGTTGGTGCCCGTGATGCCCACGAGCTTCAGCTTCCGGGAGGGTTGATCATGGAAATTGGCGGCCAGCAGGCCCAGGGCCTCGGCGGCGTTCGGCACACGGACGTAGGTCACCCCCTCCTTCAGGTGGGCGGGGAGCTCTTCGCAGATGATGGCACTGGCACCCGCATCCACCGCCTTGGCGATGAAGGCATGCCCATCCACCTGGGTGCCGCGTGTGGCCACGAAGGCCGTGAACGCGGTGACCTGCCGGCTGTCGAAGGTGATCTTCTCGACAGCCGTGTTGGTCGAACCCACCACCTGCTCGATGCGCACCTTGTAGAGGATGTCCTTCAGCAGCTTCATGCCAGCTCGATGAGTATGGTGGAGCCTTGTCGGGCACGTGTTCCTGGTGACAGGGACTGCCGCTTGACCATGCCGTTGCCGTTGATGCGCACGCGCAGTCCACGGTTCTCGAGGA
>JBGTAJ010000240.1:0-6688 GCA_041749915.1 Flavobacteriales bacterium | reverse complement strand
CAAGGATGTCTCCACCAGGAGCGCACCATTACGCAGGCTCAGTGCATCCGCGCCTTCATAGGTGAATTGGATGGCAGAAGGGTCTGCGCCCGGAGCCAGGACGAGGTCGTACTTCAATCCCGATCGACCTTCCCTGAACACGGCATCACAACCGGGTGCTACGGCGAGCATCGTGAGCGTGGCGAAAGGCCGAGCATTGATGGCCCACTTTTCGGGGTCATTGCCGATGAAGTAGTTGTAGTGTCCCGTCAGGAGCGTGGAGGCTTCGTTCCGTGGCGTCACTGGGGAGTTCAGGAACTTCAACCGAACGGCGTGGTGGTCCAACTGGGAGTTGGCCGGTGCTGTGGGGTCAAAGGCGATGTTCGCATGGGCCTTGTCCAATAGCTCCTGGTCATATCGGTCGATGACAACGGCCCCACGCTCGAGCCAGAGGGTTGCTCCCGGCACCTCCGCACGGTGGGTCACTTGGCCAGGCCACTGCCCCTTGTTCTCGATGAAGCGGAAACCTCCTTGCGCGAGCGTACAGGACCAAGCCGTGAGGCTGAACAGGAGCAGAAGGACAAGGCGGTGGGATACCGGCATGGCCCACGAAGTTATTCCATCACGCGGCACCGACCAGCTACCATGACCCCGGACCTACATGCATGTCGCGCATGGAGGGGCGTCGCCAACTTTGTGACCCATGACCGATCGACGTGGCCTGCACCCCTATTTACGCCCGCTCCAAGAGCTGTTCGAGGAACAGGGCCATCCTGCCATCGCCCAAGGCCAGCAGGCATACATGAAGGGTCGCTTCCCGTTCCATGGGATCAAGACGCCGGAGCGACGACGCTTGATGCGCGTCTTTTTGGAGCGCTACGGTCCGCCGTCCATGGATGAGCTGCCGGCCATCGTGCGTAGTGCCTGGTCAGCCGATGAACGCGAGATGCACTATGCCGGGATGGAGCTCTTGGCATCGAATGTCAAGGAACTGGATGCTTCCTGGCTTCCCTTGGCGGAAGAGATCATCCTCCAGCACAGTTGGTGGGATACGGTGGACTTCATCGCCGTACATGTCATGGGGGCCATATTGTTGCGACATCCCGACCAGTTGCCTGCCTGGAACCGCCGTTTGATGCACGGTATCGAGCCGTGGTCTCAGCGAACTGCGCTGATCATGCAGTTGCAATGGAAGGAACGCACGGACAGTCGGATGCTGTTCGGGAATTGTGAAGTACTGGCCGGTCATCGGGACTTTTTCATCCGGAAGGGGATCGGTTGGGCACTGCGGCAGTACGCCAGGACATCACCCGATGCGGTCCGCGATTTTGTGACCGTTCATCAGCTTTCACCTTTGAGCAGGCGGGAAGCCTTGAAGCACCTCTGATCAGCGCTTGGGCTGGTAGGCCTGCTCTTCACCGCGTACCACCATGCGGAATTCGACCCGCCGGTTCAGGGCCCGTCCCTCGCCGCTCTTGTTGGACGCTATCGGCTGGTTCTTGCCATGCCCGATGGGGACCAGTCGCTCGGGGTCGACGCCCATCGAAAGGAGGTGTTCCACCACCGACCGGGCACGTTGTTGGGAGAGCTCCACATTGTAGGACCTGCTGCCGATATCATCGGTGTGTGCCTCGATCACCAGCATGAGGCCCTTGTGCTGTAGAAGAAGCTCGTTCACTTGGTGGAGCACCGGGTTGGAAGTGCTGTCCAACATCGCGCTCTTGTACGCGAAATGGATGGCGTTGGTGCGGAGCTTCTTGTTGTTCAGTTCTTCCAAGGACGCCAGATCCAGCTGGCTCAGGTCCATCAGTTGCTCCTCTTCCATCACGAATACTTCCGCTTCCAGGAACTGCAGTTCCTTCACCTTTCTGAACACGGCGTACATCTCATCGAGGTCCTTCGCTTCCCCGACCAGATAAATGTAGGTGGAGGTCAGCGGGTCGAAGCGCTCGGTGAGCGGGAAGAACTTCCTGATCTCAGCGAAGCGTGCATCATCGAGACTGATGCGCTCCCGTGTGGCGAACAGTTGCACAGCGAAGGTGGCGTCCTCCAGATGGTCCAGGTCCAATGCGGACGGATCGAAGGGAAGCTCCTGGTAGCTGAATGCGTGGGTGTTGCCGAAGGCATCCTGGTAGGTCGCCGTAACGGCCATGTCCTCATGCTCGCGGAAGCGATCGATGACCACAATGGTCCTGGTGTTGCACACGTTGGTGATCACCCCCACGCCGTCCGGCTCGGAGAGGATATCCAAGCGCATCTCAAAGGTGCCCTCTGTCTGGAACTGGTGTGTGATGGCAGAGCCACTGAGGTGCTGTCCATCGCCCAGGTCCCAGTGATATTCCGAACGCTGCATGCCGGGCAGATGACTGAGGTCGGAATGCAGGGCGACCAGGCGTCCCGTTCGTACAGTGTCGGGTGCCGCGATGAATGCCTGCACATTGTCTTTCACCTCCAGATCGTTGCTCGACAGCGTGTGGAAGACCTGACCGGACCGGCGGTCAACGAGGAGGCTTTTGACGGTATACTGACCAGGCCGGCTGTAACAATGGTCGGCATGAAGTCCGGTCATGCGCGTACCGTCTCCCATATCCCATACATGGTCCAGAGGGAGCGAAGCACTGGCAGCGTGCGGTCGTGTGCGGAAGCGGTAGCAGTAGTTGTTGGGTTGTTGAGGTGAACATTCCCGGAACTTTGGTACGGTCCGTTTGACGCTGAAGATGCCCTCGGTTCCGTTGCGGTCCGAGCTGAACAGCGCGATATGCTCATCCGGGCCGGTGCTATACCCCATTTCATTGAATGGGCTGTTGATCGGGTCCGGAAGCGCGACGGGGCTGCTCCAGGTGCTATTGGACCGGTTGGTCGTGTACAGGTCGAGTTTCCCCTTGCCACCTTCACGATCGGAAGAGAAGACAAGTGCGCCATTGCGCTGGAAGGACGGGTAGGCTTCGTTCGCGGTGCTGTTCACCGCAGGCCCAAGCGGCCTTGGCTCGGACCAGATATGACCTTGGCGTACCGACAGGAAGAGGTCCATACCACCCATGCTGCCGTTCCTGTTGCTCGCGAATACCAGCGAATCACCGCTGGGAGAAAGGGCAGGGTGCATGTTGGTATGTTCCGGTGAGTTGAACGCGAAGGGCTCGGGTTCGGACCATGAGCCATCGCTGAGCCGGGAGAAGAAGAGGCCGAGTTGGGCAGCACTGCCACGCAGGTTGGACAAGCGCTTGGGAAGCACGAGGTTCCTGGTGTAACAGATCATTCTTCCGTCGTCGGAAAAGGACGCTGGGCCCTCGTTCACAGGTGTGGATAGCTTGGAACTGAACAACACGGGACTTCCCGCAATACCGTTCTTCAGGGGCACCCAATAGAGGTCGGAGAGTGGTTTGCCGGTCTCCGCATCCCTGAAGTCGATGGCTCCGGCGTTCTCCCGGACGGCGCACATGACAAAGCCACTATCAAGCCACACGGGTGAGTAATCCTCGCCGATGCCGGGTATGGACAGGGCGTTCACCTCATGGATCTCCTGTCCCTGAAGAAGGGCTGGAATGCTGAGCAGAAGGAAGAGGGCGAAGATGACGCGCATCAGAAATAGCGGGGGTCTTTTACACGGATGCGATAGCCGAACTCATACTGGACCATGAGCTCGTGTGTGCCATGGTGGTAGCTGCGGAGCGCTGATACTCCGAGATCGTAAGCATAACCCAGACGCCATTGCGCGGTGGGCAGCACGTTGATGGAGCCGCTGACGGCATCTCCCGATCGATAGGAAGCGCCGAACCAGACCTTATCCTGGAGGATGAGGTTCGCGGAAAGGTCCATCTGTAGTCCACTTTCCGGCCTATAGCGCAAGAGCGTGGAGGGTTTCAGCTTCATTGAACGGGTCAGGACGAACAATGCACCACCGGTGAGCATGGGCTGCGCATCCAGTTGGGCCTCCCTCAATACGTAGCCGGAGGCTTCCGGGTTATACTGATGGAGAAGGACGAAGGGAAGTGAGGCTCCGAAGAACCAGGTCTTGGTGTAATAGTAGGTGCCCGCGCTGAAGTTGGGCCGAAGTCCATGCTGGGTGTCAGCACTGAACACCTGATCATTGGCCTGTTGTAGGGCCACATCGGTCCAGTTTGCGCGAAGGAGGGTGGCTCCTGCACCGAATCCCAGGGAGAGCTTGCCTTTTGCTGTTCGGATCCGGTATGCATAGGAGGTGAAGACACCGGTCTGCTGGCTCACGCCAATGCGGTCGTTCAGGATCATCAGTCCCAGGCCGATCTTTCGTTTGGCGACGGGAGAGTGTATGCTCAATGTCTGTGTGACCGGCGCCCCCTCGAACCCGACCCATTGCTGGCGGTGTGTGAGGTTGATGGCCATCGCATCACGACTCCCAGCATAGGCCGGGTTGATCACCAGGCCATTGAACAGGTATTGGCTGGTCAATGGGGAGTGCTGGCCGCTCGCGTTCATGAGGAACACAAGGCCCAGGAGAGTGAGCATTGGTCTGGTATTCCTCATCGCTTGATGATCACAGGGCCGTTGTACGCGTTCGGTCCGCCAAGGTTCAGGATGTAGAAGTAGGTCCCGTCCGAGAGGTCCTGGCCATTTTCGGACCGACCATCCCAGTCGTTGGTGTAGGCGGCGTTGGAGTACACCTCCTGTCCCCAACGGTTGAAGACCTTCAATGCACGCTGGGAATAGGCGGACAGGCCGGTGATCTCGAACAGATCATTGACCCCGTCTCCGTTCGGTGAGAATCCGGCCGGGATGAACAGGTCGAGTACGGTGATCCGAACGGTATCGCTCACGCTTGCACAGTCGTTGATGGAGGCGGTGATCATGGCCACATGGTCACCGGTGGAGATTCCCTCCCAAGTGGTCTCCGCCATGTTGGCGTTCTGAAGAGTTCCGGTTCCCTGCAGAATGGTCCACTGAAGATCGGTCCCTGGAGTCGCGGTGGCCGAGAGCGTGATGAGAGAGAATTGCTCGATGACCTGGTCGGGTCCTGCGTCCACCCAGATACCAGTGCCAGGGTCAAGGAAAGTGATCTCCACCAGGTCCGATGCACTGCAGGCCTCATTGCTGACCGTCCAGGTGAGTGTATAGGTCCCGGTGGTGGTGGAGGTGACCGTAGCGTTCGGTGCGCTGATCGATGATGCGCTCAGCCCGTTCGGTAACTGCCACGAGCCGCTATCAGTGGTGGGCTGGGCTTGCAGTTGGATCGACGAGGTACAGGTGCTCAGGTCGTTGCCTGCGTTGGCCAAAGGTGTATCGAGTACGACGATGATGTGCGTGGTGGTCGATGTGCAGGAACCTTCGGTAGTCGCGTAGCTGATCGGAAATTCGCCGGACACATCAGCGGTGAAGATGCCGTTCTGGACATTTGGTCCGCTCCAGGTACCGCCTGGCGTCCCGGTGACCAGGTCGTCCAGCATGATGGTCTCCTGTCCTGTAGCGCAGAGAGCACTGGGAGCGGTCCAGTCAGCAGACGCAATTCCATGGATGGTTATCTGGGTCGAGTCCCGGGAGGGGCATGGCCCGTTGATGATATGGTACACCCAGTATGTTCCAGGCTCGCTCTGTGATGGCGCGATGGTGCCGTCCGTGGGGTCGATGGACAAGCCGGTCGGGTTGGATGAGTAGTTGCCTGCCATGCTGGCCGCCCACGGCGTCGGGGGCATTGCGTTCTGGCAGTAACCGTTGTCATTGTAGTTGAAGGCAGCGTCCTCCAGTGAAATGAAGTTGACCACTACGCTATCCGCCGCAACACAACTGCCCAGCGTCACGGTCCACTGCAGTGCGTATGTGCCACTGGCTACCGAGATGACCGTTGAGGTCGGAGAACTAGGATCGCTGAAGATGATCCCCGGAGTTGGGGTCCACGCACCCGTCCCTGACGCAGCGAGTATTGTTGTGTTCCCACAGACGCTCTGGTCAGGTCCTGCATCGCTCGTGCATCCAACGGATGATCCGGAACAGGTGCAATCACTCATCCAGATGTCGTTCGATGTGGAAGGGTCATTGTCATCACAAGCCGTTCCTGGCATGGCGTTTCCGTTCGCCACTCCGAGACAATCGAAGGTGACCGCTGAGCCGATGCAGGTACAATTGGCGTCCCAAGCGTCGTTGATCGTGTTAGCATCGCCGTCATCGCAGGTGGTTCCAGGAAGTTCCGTCCCACCCCATACACCTGCACAGTCTTGGGTGCAGGCCGTGAGGCCGGTGTTACCACCCACGCATGTACCGCAGTTGTCCAGGAATGCTGTTCCTCCGAAGTCCCCGTTGCAATCTTGCAGGCAGGCTGTGAGTCCGGTGCTTCCGCCGACGCAGGTACCGCAGTTGTCCAGGAAGGCCGTTCCTCCGAAGTCCCCGTTGCAGTCTTGCAGGCAGGCCGTGAGTCCGGTGCTTCCGCCGACACAGGTTCCGCAGTTGTCCAGGAAGGCCGTTCCTCCGAAGTCTCCGTTGCAGTCTTGCAGGCAGGCCGTGAGGCCGGTGCTTCCACCGACGCAGGTTCCGCAGTTATCGAGGAAGGCGGTGCCGCCGAAGTCGCCGTTGCAGTCGGCCAGGCAGGCCGTGTTACCGGTGCTGCCGCCGACGCAGGTTCCACAGTTGTCCAGGAATGCTGTTCCACCGAAGTCGCCGTTGCAGTCTTGCAGGCAGGCTGTGAGTCCTGTGCTTCCGCCGACACAGGTACCGCAGTTGTCCAGGAATGCTGTTCCACCGA
>JBGTAJ010000239.1:0-24869 GCA_041749915.1 Flavobacteriales bacterium | reverse complement strand
TTGGGCATCATCCTCATCGTGGCGCACAACTGGGATGATCTGCCGCGCAGCGCCCGTACGGTACTGGCCTTTCTGCCGGTGTTGCTGGGCCAGGGCCTTGTGGCCTTCGCGGTGCTCCGCCGGCCGGAGGTGGTGGCCTGGCGGGAGGGCAGTGCGCTGCTGCTGGCCTGCGGTCTCTGCGCCAGCGTGGCGCTCATCAGCCAGATCTACCACATCCATGGCGAGCTGGAGGGCTACCTCCTGCTCTGCTGCGCCCTGATCCTGCCCCTGCTCTACATCCCCGGTTCCATCATCGTGGCCCTGGGCTACCTGGCCCTGGTGCTCTGGCACGGCGTACTGTTGCGCACGGAGCACTTTGGTGCCGAACAGTACCCGTGGAGCATGCTGCTGCTGCTGCTGGCGGCCCTGCCCTTCTACCTGCAGCAGGCCCGCCGGATGGGCGGCAGCATCGGCTTCTGGTGGCTGAGCCTCTTCATGGCCATCGCCTTCGGGGTGGCCTCGCAACTGTTCTACACGGACTGGAGCATGCTGCACGTGGTGGTGCTGCTGGCCCTGGCCGCGGCCTACACGCTGGTGCCCTGGCTTTTCCTCGATCGCGCCCTGCGCACCTGGCCGTGGGTGCTGGTGGGCGGTCTGGCGGTGCTCATCATCTTCTTCGCCTTCAGCTTCCGCCCCCTGTGGGAAGAACTGATCCGCGAAGGTCAGGATGCCATGCGAAGCGATGCGTGGGCGCTCGGCATCCTGGGCGTGCTGGCACTTGTCGTCTTCGTGATCGCCCACCAACGCCGCCGCCTCTTCGAGCGCTGGCCCTACCCGGAAGCACTGGGCCTGTTCATCATCGCCTACGTCGTGGGGCTGGGCTCGGCGGGTCTGGCGGCCATTTTGGTCAACCTCTCGCTGCTGGCCATGGGCGTGGTCACCGTGCGGCAGGGCATCGAGACCGGTTCCATGAAGCGCATGAACCTGGGGCTGCTGGTGGTGAGCCTCACCATCCTGCTGCGCTTCTTTGATAGCGACCTGAGCTTTGTACTGCGCGGCCTGGTGTTCATCGCCATCGGCCTGGGCTTCCTGTACATGAACCTGCGCATGATGCGCCAACGCCAGCACGATGGACAGGAACGTTAAAGCCGTGCTGCTCGCCGTGGTGCTGCTGTTGCAACTGGGCGCGCTGGCCTGGATGATCCGCGATCACGAGCGGGTACTGGAGCGCGGCACCGTGTACAAGTTCCGCACGGCACCCATCGACCCGCGCGACCCCTTCCGCGGCGAGTACGTGATCCTGAACTTCGAGGCGGAGTCGGGGAGCTGGCCTTTGGCCGAAGGCGTAGGCAACAGCGGCAACACCCACGCTTACGGCCTGCTGGGCCTTGACAGTGCGGGCTTCGCGCGCATCACCGCGCTGAGCACCGAGGCACCCGCGCAGGGCGAATATCTCTCGGTGGACTTCATGACCTGGGGCAATGACACTGCCGAGCGCATCGCGCTGCCCTTTGACCGCTACTACCTGCAGGAGGGCGATGGCGCGGCCACGGAGAGCATGCTGCAGCCCCAGTGGGACGAGGGTGAACCGGAGGAACCCCTGCCCGCCTATGCCGTGGTGCGGGTCCTCAATGGAAAGGCGGTGATCGAGGACCTGGTCATCGGCGACAGGCCCCTGAAGGAATGGCTGAAGGAGTTCCACGCCAAGGCGGGAGAAGCGAAGCCGTAGGGAAGGGATCTGTGTCCGGGGATGCTGACCCGCGCCCAGCGGTCGCGCGCTATGGTGAGATATCAACCACGGATGGACACCTCCCGAGGCCTCGGGAGGACACGGATAATGCAGATGATACCCGTGGACCGGTCTCTTATTCGTGTTCTCCCGAGGCCTCGGGACATGTGTACCTGCCGGACGGTAGGTCCGTGGTTCAACGCATTCGCCCGATACGCCGACCGGCGTTATTCAGAACTGGGGAACAAACGCAGATCGAAGCGCTTGTCCGTATCGGCAGCGTTCAATGCGGGAAGCGTATCCACGGAAAGGACGTAACCGTTCTCCTTCACCCGCAGGATCGCGCCCGCGCCGGCGTTCACGAAGAGCCCGTAGCCACCCTCGCTGTTCGTCTGCGTCACGGCCTGCAGGGTGCCCGACTCATCCACCCACTCCACCACGGCGGCGATCAGGGGCTTGCCGGTGGTGGCATCGCTCGCGGTGCCGTGGACATGGACCCGTTGCCCGGACTTCGCGTGGGAAAGCAGCGCCAGGAGCAATGCGGGGAGGATGATCAGGCAGCGGGCACAGGCCATGGAGAGGCTGATACGGCGTTGCGTTGCTCATGTTCCACCAAGGCGATGGACGCACCGATCGCTGCCAGTGCCGGACCGAACATCACCCCGAAGAAGGGCAGCTTCATCACCAGGCTGAAAAGGGCGCCGTTGGCCAGCACGATGCCCAGCCGTTCGTTCACGGCACGCACACTTTCACCGATGCGCAGGCGGCGGCGCTCGAAGACATAGTCGACCATGGAGAAGCCGTAGAAGTAGGAGGACACGACGAAGAGCAGCACGGCCGTGAGCGGCGCGAGGATGGGGACCAGGAGCGTGAGCACCCACAGGCCGATGGTGATGCCCAGTTCCAGGAAGGCATTGCGCAGGGCGATCAGCGCACCGCGAAGGGCATCCTTAACCAGCTGGCCCCAGGAGAAGGGATAGGTGCGCCCGGTGAGGATCTCCTCGGTGCGTTCACTGGCATAGGCCAGCAGGGGCGAGAGCAGGATCAGCACCAGGTACTTGTTCACCTTGAACAGGATGTAGAGAATGGCGACCTGCAGCAGCACCGTGGTGACGCCTACGCGCACCCCGTTCACGAACTCCTTGATGGACGCCCAGAACGAGGCGTCGGCCTGGGCCATGGGGATCTCCAGCCACTGCGCCAGCCACAGGGACAGCTCGTGTACCGGTCCGTTGAGCAGCGCGAAGAACACGTACACCAGCAACGCGAAGAGCAGCACGGGCACGATGAACATCCACACCATCCCATGGCGCATGGCGAATGCGAAGGCACGGGAAAAACCGGAAGCACCGAGCCGGAGGTCGCGAGAGATCATGGGGACAAAGATCCGTGCGGTGCGATCACCGGGCGGGGAATTCCATGAACGGCGGCAGGATCGCGCGGAAGGTGCTGGCTACCTTTGGCCCCTGTCCGCAAGCCATGGAACTCGACAACCTCACTGCCATCTCGCCCATCGACGGGCGCTACCGCGAGCGCACACGCCACCTGGCGCAATGGTTCAGCGAACAGGCCCTGATGCGCTACCGCCTGCAGGTGGAGCTGGCCTACTTCCGTTTCCTCTGTGAGGTGCCGCTGCCGGAACTGAAGGGCACGCCGCTGGAACGGCTGGAGCCCGTGCGCAAACGCATCGCGGAGCTCAGCACCAGCGACGCACAGCGCATCAAGGACATCGAGAAGGTGACCAACCACGACGTGAAGGCCGTGGAGTACTTCCTGAAGGAGCGCCTGAGCGAGGCCGGCCTCGAGGCCCAGCAGGAGTTCGTGCACTTCGCCCTCACCAGCCAGGACATCAACAACACCGCACTGCCGCTGCTGGTGAAGGACTTCATCTTCGGCGCCTACCTGCCGGCGCTGATCGAGCTGCGCGACGTGCTGCACGGCTTTGCGATGGAGTGGGCGCGCGTGCCGATGCTGGCCCGCACGCACGGGCAACCAGCCTCACCCACCCGCCTGGGCAAGGAGCTGCAGGTCTTCGTTGAGCGGCTGGACAACCAGTTGAAGCTGCTGCGCGAGGTGCCTTTCAGCGGCAAGTTCGGCGGTGCCACGGGCAACTTCAACGCCCACCACGCCGCCTACCCCGAACTGGACTGGGTGCAGCTGGCCGACCGTTTCCTGCGCGAGGAGCTGGGCCTGGACCGCCAGCAGTTCACCACCCAGATCGACCACTACGACCACCTGGCGGCGCTGTTCGATGGCCTGCGCCGGGTGAACACCATCCTGATCGACCTGTGCCGCGACATGTGGCAGTACATCAGCATGGACTACTTCCGCCAGCGGATCAAGGCGGGCGAGATCGGCAGCAGCGCCATGCCGCACAAGGTGAACCCCATCGACTTCGAGAACGCCGAGGGCAACCTGGGCATCGCCAACGCGGTGTTCCATCACCTCAGCGAGAAGCTGCCCATCAGCCGCCTGCAACGCGACCTCACGGACAGCACCGTCACGCGCAACATCGGCGTTCCCATGGCGCATACCATGATCGCGGTGGACTCCATCCGCAAGGGCCTCGGCAAGTTGCTGCTGAACGAGGCGGCCATCGCCCGCGACCTCGACGCCCAGTGGCCCGTGGTGGCCGAGGGGATCCAGACCATCCTGCGCCGCGCCGGCTACCCTCAGCCCTACGAGCGCCTCAAGGAGCTCACGCGCGGCAAGGAGCGGATCACGCAGGCCGACATCACCGCCTTCATCGACGGACTGGAGGTGGACAACGCCATCAAGGAACGGTTGAAGGAGCTGACCCCAGCCACTTACACGGGCATCGACCTGCTGCAACGGGTCATGCCCTGATCAGCCCTGTGGACCATGAAGCAGCGCCGACCGATCCTCACGCGACGCGTCATGGCCCTGGTGCTGCTGCTGTCGGTGGTGGGCACACTCCTGCTGGTGCGCTATTGCGACCGGCGCGTGGCCACACAGGCAGCGCCCTTTGTCTACGACCGCGTGGAGGACATTCCCGCGAACGAGGTGGGGCTGGTGCTCGGCACCTCGGAACGCGGCCGTGGCGGCGGACCGAACCCGTATTTCCAACATCGCATGGAAGCGGCGGCGACGCTCTACCACGCCGGCAAGGTTCGGCATCTGCTGGTGAGCGGTGACAACGGACGGAAGGACTACAACGAACCCCTGGACATGCGCCGGGCCTTGATGGCCGCGGGTGTGGACAGCACGGACATCACCCTGGACCATGCCGGTTTCCGCACGCTGGATTCCGTGGTGCGGGCGCGCAAGGTCTTCGGGCAGCAGGGCTACACCGTGATCAGCCAGCGCTTCCACAACGAACGCGCGATCTACATCGCCCGGCAGAACGGACTGGCCGTGGTCGGCTTCAACGCCCGGGACGTGGGCATGGCATCGGGTCTTCGCACCCAGCTGCGCGAAAAACTGGCCCGTGTGAAGGTGCACGTGGATGAACTGCTGGGCATCGCACCGCACTTCCTCGGTAAGCCGGTGCAACTGGGGGAGAACCCCGGGCTTTAGATCCCGAACTCCACCTGGAACAGGAGGGTCCAGCTGTTTCCCGCGCCATCGAGCGCCGGGTTGGCCTCGAACCAGCGATAGCCCGTGTAGCCCTGGACCTTGATGCGGTGGCCGTTGAAGTAGCGCGTGCAGCCCAACAGCGCTTCCTCGGTGCGCCGGCGCAGTTCAGCGATCTCTGAGGCAGGGTCCACCACGGTATAGCGCAGGGCCACTTCATACCTGCTTCGGAAGTATTTGCTCACCTGGCCATTGATGCCGATGCCGGTGGTCACCAGCCGCACATTCCCTTCCAGGTCCGCGGTGATGGGCTCATCGCTCCGGCGATCGAAGAACTCGCCGCTCACGGCCCATCCGCGGTGTTTGAAGACCATGTCCGCGATGAAGGTGCCCATGTCGGTGGAAGCGTACAAGGGAGGCCCCAACTGCCCGCCGGTGCGCACTGCCTGGTCGTTGAAACTGTAGGTGGTACCGATCGAGAACTTGGGCTTGGGCTCCAGCTCGAGATCGCCCTCACTGTAATCGCCCTTGTTGGTGAACGCACCGAAGGGCAGCCACTCGATACGGCCGGTGTAGGCCATGCCCGCGTCGATGGGCAGGGCGTTCCGCCCATCGCCGGTGGAGAAGGCGCCCTTCAGTTGCACCTCCTGTCCGGCGAAAGGGATCGTCCAGTAAGCGAAGACCCCGAAATCACGGTCCAGCGTGAAGGCCGCGTTGGCGATGGAACGATCGGGGAATTGCAGGTTGCCCGAGCTGGTGACGCGCTGGCGGTTTCCCGGCAATTTGCTCTGGCCGAAGCCGATGTACACGTTGCGGTTGAAATGGTAGTACACCATGGCATCGCGGATGGGCTGTGCGATCAGCTCGGTCTCCAGGTCCAGGTCGGCGCGGGAGAAGTTCAACTGGATGTAGTAGCGCACGCGTTCGTTCATCACGTAACCATCCAGTCGGAGTCGCAACCGGCGTACGCGGGCGTCCACGCTCTTCACGCTCAGGTCATCGCCGGAGACCGTGTTGAAGCCCAAGCGGTTCTGCATCCGGAAACGCAGGTTCAGCAGAAAGAGCGAGTCCTTGGAGATGCTGATACCATCGTGGATCTCGATGAGCGCTCGTTCGTCGCTCTCCGTTTGGGCACGCGCAGTGCCGCACAGCGCCAACAGCCCCGCTGCCAGCCACAGGTACTTCAGGTTCCGGTACATCGCACCACAAAGCTGATCGATCCGAAGCATCGCCATGTGTTCACCGCAGATCACAGGCGTTGAAAGACCACGAGATCGTTCGCGGGGATGTCGACCAGACCAACGCTGCGCATCAGGGTGATCACCTGGCCGCGGTGCTGCGTGCTGTGGTTGAAACAGTGGAGCAGCATCTGCCACACGGGCTGACGGTGGAGGTTCCCGCGCAGGTCGGGGTACTCGGCCATGCGCTTCAGTTCCCCTTCATCCGCCTGTTCCACCCACGCTTTGAGGCGTTCGCTGTACGGCAACAAGGTGGCGATCTCCGTGGAAGCCTCCGCTGGCCATGTGGTCTTCCCCCCCGTAAGCCTGCCCCACCAGACGTTCTCGGCATCGCGGATGTGCAGCAGGGTGCTGCGCAACGAGGGAAAACTGCTGCTCACCGGTCGGTCCAGGACCTCATCCGGCTCGCGCTGCAGGCGTTCCACGAAACGGGTGTTCGCCCAGTGATCGTAGCGGGCGTAGTGGTCCAACAGTTCCTTCATGACTTCAGTTCAGGTCGGAGTTCCGTGTGGTCTGGCTGTTGCTGAACACCGTTCAGCGTCCGATGGCATGAAAGGTGCCCAGGGTGCAACCGGCGAACACTCCGGGCTGCATCAGGGCCTGGTATTCCGCCTGGCAGCGCTGCAGAAATGGACGCTTGGCATCCATCACGTCCGCATAGATCGCCAGCACATCGGCACCCAGGATGTAGGGATGGACCATCACCTCCAGCACGGCATCATCATCGGCACGCGCCATCAGTTCAGCAAAGGTTCGGGCATCGTAGGGCCCTGCGCTTTCCAGGTCGTGCACACTGACCAGGGCCGTGTTCACCGGCACCTTCAATCGGTGGTGCGCATACCAGGCGAAGGATCGGTTGAGCACTTGTTTGAGCGCCCGAGCCGGACGCGAGAGGTCCGAGGTGATGGTGCGCAGCGGAGGATGCACGATGCGCGTGGGCAGCTTCCGCTGATGGATCTGCGCCAGCACGGCATCCAGCACCTGGGGGATCATCAGGGTGTGCTGGTGGCTGTCCAAGTGATCGGGAACAACGCCCAGTTGTACGGAACGGTCCCACTGGGCCTCGAACTCGCGCTGGATGGCTTGCGCGGGAATGCGGCCTTTTAGGACGTTGCGGAACAAGGTGCCCCGATCATGGAAACGGCCCTGCTCATCGGTCAGCGCGGAAGGGCCAGAGAGCGCGAACCCTTCGGTGATGCAGAAGTGCAGGCCCACGGCCAGGCCTTTGTGCTGTGGCAAGCGATCCACGGCATCCTGTGTGCCGGGCATGTTCACCATCAGCGTGGCCGAGCTGAGGTTGCCCGCCTTGAACACGTTGAAGATGGCCGAGTTGACCGATGGGCTCAGGCCCAGATCGTCGGCATTGACGATGATCGTGCGAGGCTTCATCCGTGCTGCTGTTCCATCCACGGTAAAAGTACTTCAGCCCTTCGAGCACGCCCTGTCCGGACCAAGCCGGGCCTTCCGTCGACGGGGCGGCATTTCGGATAGGTGGATAACATTGTTCAAAATACCGGAAGGGCGTGGCCGTGAAGGGTCGCCAGGCTGGGGAACTTCGCAGGGACTGAAGCCCCCATGATATCAGCGCTGTTCGGAAAGAAGAAGATCGCCGAGGATAAACTCGCCAACGCCTTTGTCAACGCGGTGTTGGAGTTCACGGCTCAGGGCTTTCCGCTGATCTGCGCCGAACTGAACGAAGCGCCTGAGTTCGAGGTATCACCGGCGATCGAGGAGACAAACGACGAGCCCTTCGCGCGGATCCTGCTGGCGGGCAACCTGATCGAGATGCAGCGCACGCTGGGCCCGGGCCTGGACAAACGCATGACCGCGCTGTCCGTCTCGAAGTTCGCGAACGCCATGGGCATCGAGGCCACCGACCTCGAGAACGACATCCGCCAGTTGCAGAGCCGCATGGAGCGGATGAACTACCCGAGCAAGAACACGGTGTACGCCATGGCCAAGGTGGTCTTCACGGAGTATGACCTGTTCTGCTTCCAGGATGTCTACTTCCGGGAGCAGAAGTCGCCGAACCCGATCGTGCTGAAGCGCCTGAACAGCCTGATGGGCTACTTCATCTGGAGCTGGAACGAGGTGAGCGAGCAGTACCGGATCGTCTGAGCGGCGAGCTCCCTATTTCCCCAGTCCCAATTGTTCCTCCGCCATCGTGGCGATCTGCCCGCCGATGGCCAAGGCGGCCGTGGCCGCCGGTGAAGGTGCATTCAGCACATGGATGTGATCGCCCTTGCGCTCGATGCGGAAGTCATCGACCATGTTACCATCGGTGCCGAGCAACATGGCCCGTACACCGGCACGGCCCGGCTTGATGTCCCCCATGGTGAGCGAGGGCACCAGGCGCTGTAGGGTCTTCAGGAAGAGCCGCTTACTGAAGGCGCGGCGGTACTCGTTGAGCCCGTAGCTCATGTTGTTCAGGAAGAGCTTCCAGGTGCCGCCGTAGGTCAGGGCATCCACGGTGTCCTTCAGGTCGAAATCGGTCTTGCCGTAGCCTTCGCGTTTGAAGGTGAACACGGCGTTGGGACCGCACTCGATGGAGCCGTCCGTCATCCGCGTGAAGTGCACGCCCAGGAAGGGGAAGCGCGGGTCGGGCACCGGGTAGATCAGGTGCTTCACCTTGTGTTTGCCCTGCTCGGTCAGGTCGTAGTAGTCACCGCGGAAGCCCACGATGCGTTCCTTCACCTCGGCCCCGTCGGCCTTCGCGAGTCGATCGCTCTGCAGGCCACCGCAAAAGATGGTGTAGCGTGCGCGGTAAGTGGCCTTGGAGGTGAGCACCTCACTGTATCCATCGCACTGGACGATGCCCTTGAACTCCTCGCCGAGATGGACCTTGCTCAATGGTTGCAGACCCAGGGCCACCTTGGCCATGGTGTTGGTGGCACCGCGGAAGTCGATGATGCCCGTACATCCCACACGCACGCCGGCCACACCTTCACAGAAGGGCTCGATCTCGCGGACCTGCTCGGCGGTGATGCGTTCCATGCCCTCGATGCCGTTGGCCACACCGGTGTTGTAGATCTTTTCCAGGCGGGGAAGCTCCTCCTTGTCCGTGGCCACGATGAGCTTGCCGCAGATGTCGTGCTTCACACCGTGCTCCTTGGCGAAGGCGACCAGCTCACGCCGGCCCTCCACGCAGTTGCGGGCCTTGAAGCTGCCGGGCTTGTAGTAGATGCCACTGTGGATGACACCGCTGTTGTTGCCCGTCTGGTGATCGGCCAGGGCCTGTTCCTTTTCCAGGAGCAGGATGCGCAGGCCCGGGTGGCGGGTCTGGAGCTTGTACAAGGTTGCCGCACCCACGATGCCGCCGCCCACGATGATGACGTCCCAGTTCGCTTGTTGATCCATGGTCCTGTTCGAGGCCCCGAAGGTAGTCCCGGGGCATCACTGCAGCTCGATGGTCTCCTGCGAGACTTCCTCCCGGGGCACCAGGAAGAGCAGCACCAGGGCCACCACGAAAAAGCTGCCGATGATGATCACGGTGTTCCGCAGATCGCCGGTCAGTTGATAGACCAGGCCGTAGGCCAATGTGCCGAGCACGGTGCCCACGTAGTAGCTCACATCGTAGAAGGAGAAGTACGAGGCATGGTCGATGGTCTCGGGCAGGAACTTCGCGTAGGTGCTGCGCGAGAGCGATTGGCTGCCGCCCATGACCAGGCCCACGCCGCAGGCCAGCGCGTAGAACTCCACGGCCCAGTGGATCCGGTACGCGGCGATGCACAGCAGCAGCCAGCAGAACCCGGCGATGGTGAGTGCCGCCAGGTTGCCGAAGCGTTTGCTGAGCTGCACGAACAGCAGCGCTCCGGGGATGGCCACCAGTTGGATGAGCAGGATGCTGATGATCAGGCTGCTGTCAGCGATGGGGATGATGGCGCCCATGGCATCCACGTCCTTCACCTCCTCCTTCGCGTAGGTCACGGCGAGGTACATCACCGTCTGGATGCCCATGTTCAGGACGAAGAAGGCCGTGAGGTAGGCGCTCAGGCGGCGTGTGTTCCGGAGCTGCCGCCACACCTTGCGCAGCTCACGGTAGCCGTTCCACACCACATCACCGGTGGCCTTCCGCCTGTCGGGATCATCCGGCAGCACCCGGAAGGCGAGTTGGGCGAAACCCGCCCACCACAGGCCCACAGTGATGAAGGTGAGGCGCGCAGGCACGCCCCCCCACTCCCGGCCGAACAGGGTCATGCTGTCCGAAAGGCCCAATAACGTGGTACCGTCATCGTTGGGATCCATCACCATGAGCAGGTTCAGGATAAGCAGGATCACGCTGCCGATGTAGCCCATGGTGTAGCCGCGGGCGCTCACGCGATCGTGGTCCTCGGGCTCGGCGATCTCGGGCAGGAAGGCATCGTAGAAGATGAGGCTGCCGCTGAAGCCCACGGAGGCCATCATCACCAGGAAGAGACCCGTCCATAGCGAATCCAGGCCGAAGAAGAACAGGCCCGCGCAGGAGGCCGAGCCCAGGTAGCAGAAGGCCTTGAGAAAGGTCTTCTTGTTGCCGATGTGGTCAGCGATACCGCTGAGCAGTGGAGCGACCAGGGCCACCAGCAGAAAGCCGGCCGAGAGGGCGTAGGAATAGAGCGACTGGGACGGGATCCCGTGATCGCGCAGCACCAGGTCGGTCCCATCCTGATGGGTGATGGCCAGGTAGAAGATCGGGAAGACCGCTGTGGTGATGGTTAGCGAGTAGACCGAATTGGCCCAATCGTACATGGTCCATCCGCGGATCACGCGGGGATCGCCCTTCACCATGGCGGCAATGTAGGCAGAAGGTCCGCTCAACCGGAGCGGCGGTGCTCAGGGCAGCAGCTCCACCTCCACGCGCCGGTTCTTGCTCATGCCCACTTCGGTGCCCGATGTGTCGGCAGGTTCATCGGAGCCTTTGCCCACCACGGTGATGCGGGCCGCTTCAACACCAGCCTCCACCAAGGCATCGCGCAGCCCTTCGGCCCGTTGCTGGGCCAGCTCGGCGAGGTCGGGGCGTACGCGCGTCCGGCTCATTTCGGTCGCATCCGTGTGTCCCACCAAGCGGATCTTGATGGCCGGGTCGGCCTTCAGGTCCTGCACCAGGTCATTGAACCACGTCTCCATGGAGGGGTCAAGGGTGCTTTGGAAGCGCTTGTAGTAGTAGATCTGCGCATCCACACGTTGGCTGGGCTTGAAGTTGGGGTTCATGACACCCTTGCGGCTGAAGATGAACTCGCTCTCGGCATCCTTGAGCTGTTCGCAGGTGCAGGAGCTCCGGTCCTTCACCGGGTACACCTCCACGTTGTCGATGTAGTAGTAGGCGGAATTCACCTGCATGCGGGTCTCGCCGCGGGGCCGCTTCACCTTTTCGTTGGGGGTCTTTTCATTGGAGGCGAAGTTGCCGATGACCAAGTAGTGTTCAGAGCCCTTGGCCTGGTACACCCCGCAGATGCCCTGCCAGCTGTTCATGTCCTTCTGCACCTTGTCCCGTACCGCTGGTAAGGTGATGTCGTAGGTCAGGTTAGCCTCATCGGACTTCACCACCTTCTGGTTACCCAGCCACACGCCCAATTCGCCCGTGGCGTATTTGCTCAGATCGCCGAGCGTGGTGTAGAAGCGTATGCAGTAGAGCGAATCCTTCTTCATGCGCTGCTTCATCTGGGTCTGCAGATAAGAGCGAGGCTGCTGGCCCATGTAGCTCCAGGTGCGGATACCGGCGTAGTTCGATCCGCTCAGCGCCATCTGGTCGCCTGCCAGGTTCTTGGGGGTGGACACGTTGCTTTCCTTGGTGGCGTTCTCGCTGAACAGGTCGGCCTTCTCGCCGGTGGGCGAGCTCCAACCCTCGGCCAGTTCGATGGCCCCGGGTCGTTTCAGCTTCTTGGTCTCGATCTTCTCGAAGTCACCGTTCAGGACCCACGAACGGGTCGAATCGACCTGTTGGGCCTGGGTCACGTTCAGCAAAGAGAGGGCGGCTACGATCAGGACTGTGCGCATGGAAGGGAGGAGTTCGAGGAATGAAGGACCTGCGGGACATGGCGCCCCGGAGAGCGCCGGCAAGTTAAGCGACACCCGCTGAACACCAACTTCGTGCCAGCTGACCAAAGCCTGTTCATCGGTGCCGGTATCGAGGTATGGTGTTGGCAGCGAAGGGTGCGGCCGGCCGACCAGAAATGGCCCTGATGAAGCCGCATCAGTACGACGCCGTGGTCTGAAAGCACACGGGGCCCGTGCTTTCGCACGGGCCCCGGTCGTCAGGCATTTCGCGCTGGCTTAGAAACGCCAGCCGATGCGGATGGCAGCGGTCTCACCGAAACCATTGGCAGAGGCCTTCTGCTCAGGAGTGGTACCGTTGAAGGTCTCGCCATCCACCGTCACAGTGGTGCTACCCTCTTTGTTGGTGGTGCTGCCGATCAGGTAGCCGAATTCCGCTCCGAGGAACAGGTTCTCAGCCACGTAGTAGTCCATACCAGCGAGGATGCCCACACCGAAGCTAGAGTAAGGAGACTCGATCTCTGCATTGCTGTAGAGGTCGTTGTATCCTTCGCCGTCGAAGTTCGACCAGGTCTCGGTGCTCTTACCGCCACCAATGGCAACCGACAGACCCAAGTAAGGGGACAGACGATCGGTACCGGTGAAGTGGTATTCAAAACCAGGAGCTACAGCCCACCCGGAGCTCTTCAGCTCTTGGGTTCCGAGAGCACCCGTGCCATCACCGTTCTCCGCGAAGTTGTTCTCAACCTTCGAACCATCGAAGCCCAGACCAAAACGGATGGCCATGTTGGAGGCGAAGAAATAACGGTACTTCAGTGAGGGAGCAACGATCGTGCTCACATCACCGGTAAGGTTCATCTGGAGCTCCAGCGAGTGAGGAGCACCCTCAGTAGGTTTCTGCGCCATAACCAGCGAGGTGGCACCGGCGAGCACTACGGTCATCAGTACTTTCTTGTTCATGTTCTTGTTGCGTTGGTTTGCGGGGCGAAGGTATAAGGTTCATCGACAAATGACCACCCCACCCCTGTGAATTGTTGGTTCGCAGATCGTTGACAAGTTGCGTGCCAAGGAATTGTCGGGGCTAACTTTTCGTCCCATCGCCTGCACCCGGATCGCGCTCCACGTTCGTCCGGAATGAGATCCCAAAGCCACCGAAATGGTCTGGGGAGAGGAGCAGAACAGGGGGTGAACAAGCAGCTTTATCGCTTGACTATCAAATACTTGAACAGAACCTGGACGAACGATCGACAAGTTTGAGTGCCAGACCTCGACGCGTTGGACCGATCAAGGATCAGGCCAGGATCAGGTGATCGGGTCGTTCAACGGGTCGCCGCGCACCGGATCGGGCGGCTCCATGCCTCTAATCTGACACCGGCCTTCCCGATGCCACGGCGCTACAGCAACAAAAAGGGCGACCGAAGCCGCCCCTTTTGGACCTCTTTTGTGCTCTATCGATCACCGCCCAGGAAGAACCCCACCCGGAGTCCGATATAGTTGCTCGCAGATGCGCTTTCCACGCCCTTGTCCTTGGAGATCGAGTTGTAGCGCAGCGCTACATCGAGCTTCTTCTTGCGGAACCCTGCACCAAGGCCCCAGCTGAATAAGGTACTGGACTCGCTGGATCCTACTCCGAGGATGGTCACCGTACTCCCAGTGGTATGCCCTCCGAGCAGTGCCATGCCATACAGGCCTGATCCATTCGCTCCGGGATAGACCTTCAACCCGGCTTGGTATGGGATCATATAGGCGCCACTGATAACATCGGAGAAGTCCGACTTCACCATCATGAAGTCATAACTGGCTTGGCCAAAGACCGACAGCAGGCCCCCCAGGTCCAAGTCATATCCCAAGGACGGACCAACCCCCAGCGCATAAACGTCACTGAAATCACCAGTGGGGACGACAACATCAGCAGCGATGGACAATTGCGCCTGGGACTCCACAGCGCCGCACAAAGCGACAATCATGATCCATGTTCTTCCTCTCATTGAATCCTGGTTTGGTTAATGATATGGCGATACTACACAGGATGGGACACTGCGACCATGACATAGGTCAGACCCCAACTCCAAGAGGAAAAGGGACCAATAGCAAACAGCCCCGTTCGGAACATCCGAACGGGGCTGCAATGGAATACCGTGCTGATCAGCCCTTTTGCTGCGCGCGGATGATGTTGAGCGCTCCGCCAGCCTTGAACCACTCGATCTGTTGATCATTGTAGGTGTGGTTGCAGAGCAGTGTGTCGCTGCTGCCATCGGCGTGCTTGAAGACCAGGGCCAGCGGCTTGCCGGGCGCGAACTGCGTGAGGTCGATGAAGTCGATGCGGTCGTCCTCCTGGATCTTGTCGTAGTCGGCCTCATTGCTGAAGGTGAGGGCGAGCATGCCCTGCTTCTTCAGGTTCGTCTCGTGGATGCGGGCAAAGCTCTTCACCAGCACGGCGCTGACACCGAGGTGGCGGGGCTGCATGGCGGCGTGTTCGCGGCTGCTGCCCTCCCCATAGTTGTGGTCGCCCACAATGATGCTGGGCCTGCCGGCGGCCTTGTAGGTGCGCTGCGTGGCGGGCACGGCACCGTACTCACCCGTCAGCTGGTTCTTCACCTTGTCCACTTCACCGGTGAAGGCGTTTGTGGCCCCGATCAGCGTGTTGTTGCTGATGTTGTCCAGGTGACCGCGGTACTTCAGCCAAGGGCCGGCCATGCTGATGTGGTCGGTGGTGCACTTGCCCTTGGCCTTGATCAACAGCACGGCATCGCTGATGTTCTGTCCGTTCCACGCGGGAAAGGGCTCCAGCAACTGCAGACGCTCGCTGTCGGGCTTCACCACCACGCTCACCGTGCTTCCATCGGCGGCCGGGGCCTTGTATCCGGCATCCCCCACATCGAAGCCACGGGGAGGCAGCTCGATGCCTTTCGGCTCATCCAGCTTCACGCTCTTGCCATCCTCGTTGATCAACGAGTCGGTGAGGGGGTTGAAGGTGAGATCACCGGCAATGGCCAGTGCGGTCACGATCTCCGGGCTGGCCACGAAGGCGTGGGTATTGGCGTTGCCGTCGTTGCGTTTCGCGAAGTTGCGGTTGAAGCTGGTGATGATCGAGTTCTTGCGGTCCGGGTCATCGGTATGCCGCGCCCACTGGCCGATGCAAGGGCCGCAGGCGTTGGCGAGCACCACGCCGCCCATGGCGTCGAAGGTCTTCAGTAGGCCATCGCGATCTGCAGTGAAGCGCACCACCTCGCTGCCGGGGGTGATGGTGAATTCGCTCTTCGCCTTGAGGTTCTTGTCGATGGCCTGTTGAGCGATGGAGGCGCTGCGGGTGAGATCCTCGTAGCTGCTGTTGGTGCAGGAACCGATGAGCCCCACTTCCAGTTCGGCGGGCCAGCCGTTCTCCTTCACGGCCGCGGCGAACTTGCTGATGGGCCAGGCGAGGTCCGGGGTGAACGGTCCGTTCACGTGCGGCTCCAGGGTGCTCAGGTCGATCTCGATCACCTGGTCGAAGTACTTCGCGGGATCGGCATAGACCTCGGGGTCGCCCTGCAGGTGTTCCTTGATGGCATCGGCCAGCGCGGCCACATCGGCACGGCCGGTCCCCTTCAGGTAGCGGCTCATGCTGTCGTCGTAGCTGAAAGTGCTGGTGGTGGCGCCGATCTCGGCGCCCATGTTGGCGATGGTGCCTTTACCGGTGCAGCTCATGCTCTCGGCGCCGGGGCCGAAGTACTCGACGATGGCACCGGTACCACCCTTCACGGTGAGGATGCCGGCCACTTTCAGGATCACGTCCTTGGGGCTGGCCCAACCGCTGAGCTTGCCGGTGAGCTTCACGCCGATCAACTTGGGCCACTTCAGTTCCCAGGCCAGCCCGCTCATCACGTCGCAGGCATCCGCCCCACCGACACCAATGGCGATCATGCCAAGACCACCGGCGTTCACCGTGTGGCTGTCCGTACCGATCATCATACCTCCGGGGAAGGCGTATTGCTCCAGCACCACCTGGTGGATGATGCCTGCGCCCGGCTTCCAGAAGCCGATGCCGTACTTGTTGCTGATGCTCTCCAGGAAGTTGAAGACCTCGTTGCTCTTCAGCAGCGCTTCCTGCAGATCGGCCTTGGCCCCCACACGGGCCTGGATCAAGTGATCGCAGTGCACCGTGCTGGGCACGGCCACGGTCTTGCGGCCGGTGGTGCTGAACTGCAGCAGGGCCATCTGCGCGGTGGCATCCTGCATGGCCACGCGGTCCGGAGCGAAGTCGACATAATCCTTGCCGCGGCCGAAAGGCTGCCTTGCATCCCCATCCCACAGGTGGGCATACAGGATCTTCTCGGTCAGGGTCAGCGGCTTGCCTACGGCTTTGCGCGCGGCGGCGACACGGCTGGGGAAGCGGCTGTAGACCGCCTTGATCATGTCAAGGTCGAAGATCTGGCTCATGGCTGGTGCTCTGTTAATGGCGGCAAAGTTAGGGCATGGGCTCCAGTCAGCGAATTTTCGCCAGAACAGGGCGTATGCGTTGTGAATGAAGGAAGCCACCCGATAGAGGTGGCTTCCATGCCGTACTTCCGATCCCGCTCACAATTTCGGCACGATCGCCAAGGCCAGGTTGTTCAGGATCTGTTCGGACAGTTGATCATTACCGCTCGAAGTCGGGGTCGCCGCGATGTTCACGGCCAGGAACAGGATCCGCAGATCCACTTGGACCTCGAGTATCAGGTCCTGTCCGTCGACCATATCCGCATGCATGTGGAAATGTCGCTGTGGCCTCACCTCGCCACCGGTCAACCGGTGGTCAAACCCGGTATCAATGCCAGGGTCGAACGATCCATTGGCGTTTCCGTCCACATATCCCGCCATGAGGATATGCAGACGTTCCGATCCTCCCTGGCTTAGCATCGAAGGGTCCGTGTACGGATGGCCATGAGGATAGGATGTCTCGCAGGAGAATGTACGGTCCAAGCCGGGGACGAACTGGAACAGTTCGATATGACCGTCGGGTATCCTGCCCAATCTGAACAGCGTTCCCGACCTGCTCGCATCAAGCAGCAGTTCCGTGCTCGTGATACCCGCGACCTTAGCGCTATCGCTGTCATACAATCCGATGCCGGAAAGGTAGAACTTCAGCGTGGTGAAGCGTACTTGGGCACCAGTGCCATCAGTGCTCCACATTCCTTCCGTGAAGGGGGTCGTGCCGTTCACGAACTCCACACGGAGCGAAACATCACCCTCGGCAGGCACGGTCGGAGGCAGTACACCATCCTTCATGCACCCGGTGGCAAGCATGGAAAAGCCTGCCAGGAGCAAGGCGCCCCCTGACTTAATGCGTAGACCCATGTTCATGGTCCATTGCTCCCCAAGACCCGTCGGGGCGGGAGCCACATGCCCCCGCCCGACGAAGCCTGAAGACCGCATCATTCGCCGGAAATGGCCGTTACCAGATTGTCCATCAGCAGTTGGTCGCCGGGGCCATTGCCCATGGCCACCGGCACGGTGAGCAGGTTGATCCCCACCAGCAGGGCATCCACGTCCACCTTGGCCTCCAAGGTCAATGCACTACCAGCCATGAGGTCCATGTGCACGTCGATGAACCCTTCACGCAGCACCGGAGCAGTGGCGGCCTGGGCTTCGTTCTGGGCGCAATGGTATTGGAACGACACATCGGTACCATCCTCGAAGGTGCCGTTGTTGTTCACGTCCACATAGCCCTCCATGTTCATGAACTTGTAGCCCGCACTCGGATTCCAGCTCCAGTGCATACCGGGGATGTTCAGCGGGTATGCGGCCAACGTGGGGTCGGTCCGGTTGGTGGAGTCATCGAGCCCCAAGGTGAAGTGCAGTTCATGGATGTGTCCCGCGTTCATGGAACCCAACGCAAAGGTGTTCTGGTCCGGCTGGGCGGCATCCACCAGGATGTAGGTGCTGTTGAAGCTCCCCACCGTGACCCCATCGTCGTTCGACGCAGAAGCGCCGGACATGTAGAACTTGAGCGTTGTGAAACGGATGTTGTTGCCTGCCCCATCCGTATGAGCGGCGTTGAGGTCGAAGGGCTGCATGCCCTTCACGAACTCCACGGACAAGGCCACGGAACCCGTTGTAGGGGTCGGCGCCGGTGTAGTTGGTTCAACGGTGTCATCCTTCTTGCAGGCGACCAACGTGAGCGTCGCCATGGCGATCGCAGCGATGAATTTCGCGTTCATGTCGAAAGTGTGTTTCAGTTGTTGATGAGGTTGTACGTGATCCCGGTAACAAAACGCATCCTGTTGGGCACCATCAGATCACCGGTCTCATACGCAACGGCGTATTGGAAGGTGACTGACAACATCCAGGAGCGCCACCACACGCGGGATGCCACATGGGTGAAAAGGGTCGAACTGCCAGTGCCCTGAACGACAACATCGTTCTCGACATCCCTGCCGGACAGTTCGTGGTAGAGCCCTAGGGAGGGCATGAATTTGACCTGATCGCCGAAGTCCCAACGGCGAAAGGCCTCTGCGGTGGTGCTGAGCCCGTGGCCGAGCTGATAGTCATCGGTATTGGAACCATTGTAGCGCCCCACCATGTTGACAGCGGCACCATTTCGACCGTTGCGCACCATGTACTCCAAGGTCCCCAAAAGGTCCCACGATCCGGTACCGGGCTGCTGGTCCACGGCCACCAAGGCATCCTGGCACATCATATCAGACCGGCCCAGTGGCAGTTTCACACCCGAACCCAGCATCACGCGGTGTACGACGCGCTCTTCTTCGGTCAGGCACTTGGTGTTCGCCACCAGGTATCGCCCTATGACAAGCGGGTCTCCCACGCCGTAAACGTCACTCGCGATGTAGCCGTTCACCGCGCGATAGTTATTCACCATCGGAACGGAGGCGAGCACTGCGAAGCGGTCGCTGAGCCAGACATCGGCACGCCATTCAACCACCTGGTAAAGCTCCTGGTAGTGGTCATTGCCTGTCAGGGGAACAGCACCAAGGCCGTCCCCTCCGTGCTTGGCCAGAGCCTGTTTCGATGGGTTCGAGAACAGGTCACCTTCAAGCTGCCGGAACCGATAGAGCATCGAGACCGAACTGGTGCGGTCGTGCGGCTGGATCCCCAGGAAAATGCCGCAGACATCGCAGGCCTGAGCCATGGCGGGCAGCAACAGCAGCCCCCATGCGGCCAAGAGATTCCTCATGTTCAGGGTTGATAAGGGTTCACAAAAGTCCACATGCTTCGACCGGCACTGCTGCCCGGCGGATGTGGACCTGGCGCACTCCTTATCCCCGTGGCACGTGCTCCACGCGCTTGCCGAAGCCTTCGGCAAGGAGGAAGACGGGTTCGGGCATCATCCGGTACTCGGAACTTACGATGATCACCCTGGGAAGTGGATCGGGGTCCACGACCGGTTCGTAGCGCACCTGCACCCGCTCGGTGGGGAAACCTGCTTCGGCCTGGGCCTCGAGCGCCTGGAAACGTTTGCTCAACTGGCACTCACCGTGGCAGGTGCGCATGCCTTCCATCAGGTCGCGCTGCACGCAGAGCTCGCGCTCGATGCGGGCACGGTCCACCTGGAACTGGAGAAGGACCAAGGTGGGTGCCAGCAGCATGGCTGCGAACACGAAACCCACAAGAGGTGCCAACACGCGCTTCAACACTTCCCAAAGATAAAGGGAAAAGGTACGAACAGAGGTGACCGGCATCAGCGGAACGTAAAAGAGCGGGCTACCGCCCGCTCTTTTGCTGTTCGTTGGTCGTCCGGGATCACTCCTCCACCACCTCGAAAGGGATGGTGCGGATGACATCGCGGTGGAACACCACTTCGGCCTCGTACTTGCCGAGGCTTTTCACGGCTTCCCCTTTCAACTTGATGTTCTTGCGGTCCACCTCGAAGCCGAGGGCCTTGATGGCATCGGCGATCTGGATGGTGTTCACACTGCCGAAGATCTTGCCCGACTCACCGGCCTTGGCGCCGATCTTCAGGGTCTTGTTCGCCAGTCCTTCGGCCATTTTCTCGGCTTCCGCCTTGATCTTGGCCTCTTTGTGGGCGCGCTGCTTCAGCGTTTCTGCCAGTTGCTTCTTCTCGCTCTCGGTGGCGCTCACGGCGAGGCCACGGGGCAGCAGGAAATTGCGGGCAAACCCATCGCGCACCTTTACCACGTCGTTAGCGTAGCCCAGGTGCTCCACGTCTTGTTTCAGGATCACTTCCATGGTCGTAGTAGCGTTGGGTCGTTCTTACTTGAGCATGTCGGCCACGTACGGCATCAGGGCCAGGTGGCGGCTGCGCTTGATGGCCTGACCGACCTTGCGCTGATATTTCAGGCTGGTACCGGTCAATCGACGGGGAAGGATCTTGCCCTGCTCGTTCACGAAGCGGAGGAGGAAGTCGGCGTCCTTATAGTCGATGTAGGTGATCCCCATCTTCTTAAAGCGACAGTACTTCTCCTTCTTCGTCTCGATGGCGATGGGAGTGAGATAGCGGATCTCGTTGTTCTCGGCTGCCATGGCTTAAGCGTTGGAGGGTTCGATGGTCTTCTTGGACAGTTCCTTGTGGCGGCGCTTTTCAGCGAAGCTCACATGGTGCTTGTCCATCACGATGGTCAGGAACCGGATCACGCGCTCATCACGACGGTATTCGGTCTCGAGCTTGGCCACGAGCGTTGGCTCGCTTTCGAACTCGATCAGGTGGTAGAAGCCCGTGGACTTCTTCTGGATGGGATATGCGAGCTTGCGCATCCCCCAGCTCTCTTCATGGTGGATCTTGCCATCGCCTGATTGGATCAGGTCTTTGAATTTTTTGACCGCCTCCTTTGTCTGATCCTCAGACAAAACGGGAGTAAGGATGAAGACGGCTTCGTACCGGTTGGTCATGTGACGTTCGGTTGATTTGGGCCGCGAATGTACGGGATCCCTCCGGAACTTCGACCCATGGGTAAAGCGACCTTCCCACGAGGACAGCGGACGGATCGTTGATCGGTTACGGGAAGCAGCAGTCACCGGAACGATCAGCTCACTGACCACCAGCACATTACACCAAGCGCGCATGCTTCCGTCCCCGGAAGTTCTCAACCTCGGCCTCCCCCACCCTGCTCCCCTTCTATCTTCGCGGCGGTCCCATGGAGCAATTCGTCGTCAGCGCCCGCAAGTACCGTCCGGCCACCTTCGATTCGGTGGTGGGCCAGGAGACCGTCACCGCCACCTTGATGAACGCCATCCGGAGCAAGCACCTGGCTTCGGCGTTCCTGTTCACCGGCCCCCGCGGCGTGGGCAAGACCACCTGCGCCCGGATCCTGGCGCGGACCATCAACTGCGAGAACCTCGGGGACGATCTAGTGGCCTGCGGTCAGTGTGCACCCTGCAAGACCTTCGCCGAAGGTCACAGCATGAGCGTGTTCGAGCTCGATGCGGCCAGTAACAACAGCGTGGACGACATCCGGAACCTGATCCTGCAGGTCTCCATCGCACCGCAGGTGGGCACCAAGAAGGTGTACATCATCGACGAGGTGCACATGCTGAGCCAGGCGGCCTTCAATGCCTTCCTGAAGACCCTGGAGGAGCCGCCCAGCTACGCCATCTTCATCCTGGCGACCACCGAGAAGCACAAGATCCTGCCCACCATCCTGAGCCGTTGCCAGGTGTTCGATTTCCGCCGGATCCAACTGGCGGACATCACCAACCACCTGGCCTCCATCGCGGTCAAGGAGGGCATCGAGGCGGAACCCCGCGCCCTGCACGTGATCGCACAGAAGGCCGATGGCGGTCTGCGCGATGCCCTGAGCATCTTCGACCAGCTGGTGAGCTTCACCGGTCAGCGGCTCACTTACCAGGACGTGGTGCAGAACCTGAACGTGCTGGACCACGAGCACTACTTCCGCATCACCGACGCCTTCACCAGCGGTGATGTTCCGGCTACCTTGGTGGAATACAACGCCATCCTTCAGCAGGGCTTTGACGGGCACCTGTTCGTGACGGGTCTTGCGCGGCATCTGCGCGACCTGCTGGTGGCGCAGGACCCTCGCACGCTGACCCTGCTGGAAGTGCCCGAGGACCTCATCCAGCGCTATGCGGACCAGGCCCGAGCCACGGACCGCGACCTCATCATCAAGGGTCTGGACCGGCTGGCCCACTGCGACGCCAACTACAAGCAGAGCAAGGAGCCACGCCTGTTGGTAGAACTGGCGCTGATCCATCTGGCCGGATACCGCGCTGCGAGCGCTGGTCCCGGTGGAGGTATGGAACCCCGATCAGCCGCCGCCCCACCGCCCGCAACGGCGGAAAAAAAAAATCCTGACGGGGGCGTAGTCACCGCTGCAGCGATCGCAGCGACGGCCCGGGTACACGCTGCTGGCATAGTAGCCGCTGAGCCTGGTCCGACACTCGTGGAGCGTCCGAACCCGCCCCATGCACCGGAACCTGTTACCGTGGTGGAGACGATTGGTCCCGCCGGCCTGAGCAGTGCAGCACAAGCCCCGCGCCGCCGGCTGGCCAATCAAGTGAGCATCAAGGCCAGCGCCGTGGCCGTTGAGGAAGCTGCCGCACCCGCTGATACCGATGCAGGTCCGGCACTTCCCGTTTCAACCAAGGAAGTGAACACGGCCCTGCTCTTGAAGGCCTGGTCGGATTACGCCGCTGCTCAACGCGAACGGGGACGCAGCAGCCTGCACGCCACCCTTACCGCCCGCGAACCGGTGGCCAGCGGGCCGGGTCGGATCACCTTCGCCATCGTGAACGATGTGCAGGACAACTACATGCGCAACGAGAAGCCCGAGCTACTGGGCCACCTGCGCAGGGCTTTGGGTGATGCGGGCCTCGATCTGGATGTGATCAAGGAGGATGTGGTCGTCAAGCCCCGCTACACGGCCTTGGACCGCTTCAGATTGATGGCCGAGCGCAACCCCGCGTTGATCACCCTGCACGAGGTGGTGAAGTTGGACCTGGGGTGAGCTAGAAGGCCTGCCCAGCGAATTTTCGCTATTGGGATCAAGGAGAGAATTACCTTTGGCGAAGAGCTGGTCGGTGGTATGCACCGCCCTGGTGGACAACGACCAACACAACCTGACAATACCGTACCGATGGCGAAGATCAAGGTGGACAATCCCGTGGTGGAACTAGATGGTGATGAGATGACCCGTATCATCTGGAAATGGATCAAGGACCAGCTGATCCTGCCGTATGTGGACGTGCCGATCGAGTATTACGACCTGGGCATGGAGAGCCGCGACGCCACCAACGACCAGGTGACGATCGACGCTTCCAACGCCATCAAGAAGCACAGCGTGGGCATCAAGTGCGCCACCATCACGCCGGATGAGGCGCGTGTGCAGGAGTTCGGGCTGAAGCAGATGTGGAAGAGCCCCAACGGCACCATCCGCAACATCCTGGGCGGCACCGTGTTCCGCGAGCCCATCGTCATCAGCAACATTCCGCGCCTGGTGCCGGGTTGGACCCAACCGATCGTCATCGGTCGCCATGCCTTCGGCGACCAGTACCGCGCCACCGATGCGGTGATCAAGGGCAAGGGCAAGCTCACCATGACCTTCACCCCGGAAGATGGCGGCGAAGTGCAGACCTGGAACGTGTACGATTTCGAGGGCAACGGCGTGGCCCTGAGCATGTACAACACGGACGAGAGCATCGAGGGATTTGCGCACAGCTGCTTCAACCTGGCCCTGCAGAAGAAGTGGCCGCTGTACCTCAGCACCAAGAACACCATCCTGAAGAAGTACGACGGCCGCTTCAAGGACATCTTCGAGGAGACCTACCAGAAGCACTTCAAGGCTTCGTTCCAGGAGGCCGGCATCACCTACGAGCACCGCCTGATCGACGACATGGTGGCCAGCGCCATGAAATGGAGCGGCGGCTATGTGTGGGCCTGCAAGAACTACGACGGCGACGTGCAGAGCGACACGGTGGCACAGGGCTTTGGTTCACTGGGCCTGATGACCAGCGTGCTGATCACCCCGGACGGCAAGACCATGGAGGCCGAGGCCGCGCACGGCACCGTGACCCGCCACTACCGCATGCACCAGCAGGGCAAACCCACCAGCACCAATCCCATCGCCAGCATCTTCGCCTGGACACGTGGTCTCGCCTTCCGCGGTAAACTGGACGGCAACCAGGCGTTGATCGACTTCTGCACCACGCTGGAGCGCGTCTGCATCAGCACGGTGGAGAGCGGCAAGATGACCAAGGACTTGGCGGTGTGCATCCACGGCGACAAGGTCGGCCCGGAGCATTACCTCAGCACCGAGGCCTTCATGGCCGCGCTGCGCGAGGAGTTGGAGCGGGGCATGGCTTGAGAGCCATCCGCAATACTTCGCCTATGGGTAGTCCGAAGAACCGGTTTTGCCGAAGTTGGTCATCGGGGTTGAGTTGGACCATGGTTCTTGGGGTGGCCTTGGGGGCTGTTGACAGGCCATTTCCGGCCCGACAGGTCACACGATCCCCACGGATGATGTGGGTAT
>JBGTAJ010000238.1:0-2481 GCA_041749915.1 Flavobacteriales bacterium | reverse complement strand
AGGATGATGTTACTGGGCACTTCGGCCATCAGGTAGAGCTCCAGCCCCTCCTTGCCGCGCTTCAGGCCGTACTCGTCCATCACGCCTTTCACCTTCTTCAGTTCTTCCACCGTGCGGCAGAAGGGTACCATCACCACCACGTTCTTCAGGCCCATCTTCTCGCGCACCCGGCGGATGGCCTTGCACTCGAGCCCGAAGGCCTCCTTGTAGGCATCGCTGTAGTAGCGTGAAGCACCGCGCCAGCCGATCATGGGGTTCTCCTCATCGGGCTCGAAGTGTTCGCCGCCCAGCAGGCCTTTGTACTCGTTGCTCTTGAAGTCGCTGAAGCGCACGATGACCTTGTTGGGGTAGAAGGCCGCCGCGATCTTGGCGATACCGTAGCTCAGGCGCTTCACAAAGAAGGTCTCTTCATCCTCGTAGCCGTGGATCAGGTAGCTGATCTTGCCGCTGAGGGCCACATCGCCCAGTTCCTTGTGCTGCAGCAGGGCCAGCGGGTGGGCCTGGATGTAGTTGTTGATGATGAACTCTTCGCGAGCAAGACCCACACCCGCGTTGGGCAGGTGGGCGAACTTGAAGGCCAGGTCCGGGCTGGCCACGTTGAGCATGATGGGGGTGCGCGTCTCGGGAATATCGCTCAACATCGTCTCTTCCCGGTGGAAGGGGATGATGCCGCTGTAGACGATGCCCGTGTCGCCTTCGCAACAGCTGGCCGTCACTTCCATGCCGGTATCCAGCAGGTCGGTGGCATTGCCGCAACCCACGATCGCGGGCACGCCCATTTCGCGCGCCACGATGGCCGCATGACAAGTGCGACCACCCTTGTTGGTGATGATCGCGCTGGCCTTTTTCATGATCGGCTCCCAGTCGGGGTCGGTCATGTCGGTCACGAGCACATCGCCCTGTTGGAAGTCCTTCCCGTCGGTCTCGCCACCACGACCGTCGAGGCTGAAGAGGATACGCACCTTGCCGCTGCCGATGCGGTCGCCGATGGCGATCCCGGTGGTGATGACCTTGGCATCGTCCTCCTTGTTGATCTTGTATTCCACCACCCGGTCCGTGGCCTTGCGGCTGTGGATGGTCTCCGGTCGGGCTTGCACGATGAACAGCTGTTTGGTCAGTCCGTCCACCGCCCATTCCACGTCCATGGGGCACCAATGGCCCTTCTTGTCGCTGTAGTATTTCTCGATGGCGGCCACACTGCGCGCGATCTCCAAGGCTTGGTCGTCGCTGATGCAGAACCGGTTGCGCTGTGCGCGTTCAATGGGGATGGTGAGGGTGGGCTTACCCGGCTCCACCCCGTAGACCATCTTGCGGTCCTTGTTGCCCAGTTTCTTCTCGATGATGCTGCTGAACCCTTCGGCCAGCGTGGGCTTGAAGACCAGGAATTCGTCGGGGCTCACGGCGCCCTGCACCACCATCTCGCCCAGGCCGTAGCTGCCGTTGATCAGCACCACGTCCTTGAACCCGCTCTCCGTATCGAGGCTGAAGGCCACACCGCTGCTGCCCAGATCGGAACGTACCATCTTCTGGATGCCCACGCTGAGACCCACTTGGAAATGGTCGTACCCGAGACTCTCGCGGTACACGATGGCCCGGTCGGTGAAGAGCGAGGCGAAGCAGTTCCGCACCGCGCTGATCAGGTCCTGATGGCCGCGGATATTGAGGAAGGTCTCTTGTTGACCAGCGAACGACGCATCGGGCAGGTCCTCTGCGGTGGCACTGGAACGGACAGCGACATCGGTGGCTTCCTGTCCGTATTGCAGGCTCATCTCATCGTATCGCTCCAGTATGCCCTTCCAGATCTCCTCCGGGAACTTGCCGTTCTTGATCAGCGTGCGAACGGCCAGACCAGTGCGGCGGATGTTCTCCACATCATCCACATCGAGGCCCGCCACGATGTCGCGGATCTTCTGGTCCAGGACGTTGTGCGCGATGAAGGCCTCGTAGCTCGCCACCGTCACCACAAAGCCGCCGGGCACATGCACCCCAAGCTTTCCGAGGTTCTGGATCATCTCACCCAGGCTGGCGTTCTTGCCGCCCACGGTGGGGATGTCACTGAGTTCAACTTCGTGGAGCCACTTGAGGTAGGGTGCGGTAGGCATGCGTGCAGGAAATGGGGCAGGAGGTTACTTGGGAAGACGCGCGTTGTACGGGAAGGTTGGGTGAAAGTTCGCAACGGGGATGAACGGTGCATGTGACCTTCATCACAGGTCCATCCGGTGGGCCGTCGATCGTGTACACCGTTCACGCCTTAGCGATCGGAGTGCCGACTTCCGGAGATCGCTCCAAGGTCCTGCAGCGGGCCCTCATGCAGCTCAACCTCGGGGCTTGCAGTGCGGCGATGGGGTGTGACCACCCCGTCGAGGGGGGAATTCTTGCCGAGGGGAAACCAGAGGCACTCAGTGCCCGGGGAGCCCAACGCCCATGACCGGGCCCCCATCCTGTCGAACATCGGCGGGCTCATCCCTACGAATACGCGGG
>JBGTAJ010000237.1:0-1543 GCA_041749915.1 Flavobacteriales bacterium | reverse complement strand
TTCACCCCCGCGTCACTGTCCTGATGACCCTGTACAACAAGGGTCCCTATGTGGTGGAGGCTGTCCGGAGCGTACTGGCCAATACCCTCGCCGACCTGGAGGTCCTGGTGGTGGACGATGCCAGCACGGACGATGGTCCGGAAAAGGTCCGGAGCATAGCTGACAAGCGGGTCAGGTTTCTGGCCTCGGAGCGGAACACCGGCCGTGCGAACGCCGCGAACCGCGGTTATGATGCGGCGCTGGGAGAGTACATCGCGGTGATGGACGCGGACGACCTGATGTATCCCACGCGTTTGGCGGAGCAGGTCGCTTACCTGGATGCCCATCCCGAGGTGGGTGCATGCGGCAGCTGGTTGGAGTTCTTCGGCGGGAGCGATACGGTGCATCGCCTGCCCGCCACCGATGATGAAGCGCGCGCACTCATGCTCTTCGGTGTGCCAGTGTCCTACGGTGCCTGCATGTTCCGGCGATCGGTCCTGGAACGCTTCCACCTGCGTTGTCCTGCACAGTGGTCCACCCCCGGCATGGATTACCTCTTCATGCTGGATGTGGGCCGCCATACGCGATATGCCAACATCCAGGTGCCGCTCACGCGCTACCGCATCGGTGAACAGAACATGCGCCACGGCCGTGATCCGTTCCAGGATGACCTGCTGCTCTTCAACGCGGTGTTCGCCTTGCTGTCCGTTCCGGCGAGCGAAGAGGATGTGCGTGCGCACCTGATCCTCTTGGGCCACCGTGCACCGGTCATATCGGCCGCACAAGTGCGGGCGGTCGCGGCATGGCGGAAGAGCTTGTTGGAGTGGGCACAGCGCTCGGGCGGCGCCCCGGTCCCGGGCTTGATGCGGCAGTTGGACCACCGCTGGGATGCTTTGTTCCATCACTTGCTACGGACGGACCTCCCCGTGGCATGGAGCCATTGGCGCTGCTCAGAAAAGCAGAGCGCCCGTAACGGATGGGTCCTGGCGAAGGCCTTCGTGAAGAAGTTCGTCGGGGTCCGCTGATCGGAGCCGCTCAACGCGTGTAACAGCAGCGGAAGGGCGCGGTCACGGTCACCGCATTGCGCGTACCGGCGTTGGCGCAATCGTTCAACTTCACCACGCGCGCATTGAGGTCCTCGTTGGCCGTATTGTTGGTCCATTCCCAATCGTTGCTGGTGGTGCTCACGCCCAGTTCGCTCTGGCGGGCACAGGCGGCATGGAACTCGGCCCAGGAGCAGATGCGCCGGCCGAGGTTCGCACAGGTGACACTGGAGGCATCGAGCAGGGCGGCGGGTCGGTTGGCGGGTTCGATGCAGAACTGTTCGTTCACCGTGGCCATGCCGGCCGGGCAGCTGCGCCGGGTCCGCGTCAGACCACCGATCACCTGGAAGCCGCTGCCATCGAAGACCAATGACAGTTCCTGGTCGGCTTGGAGGGCGCTGCCCAGCAGGGCTTCACCGGGCGTCCATTCCACCACATAGGGTCCGGTTCCGTTCAGGAGCACGGCCACAGGCCCAGTGCCGGCGGCGGGCACACGCAGCAGCACATGGGTGCCGGCTTGG
>JBGTAJ010000236.1:0-2165 GCA_041749915.1 Flavobacteriales bacterium | reverse complement strand
CGGCGAGGTGCAGGCCGCCATCCTCATCATCGATGAGATCGAGAACACACTGAACTACCTGCTCACCGAAAAGGACATGAACGGCCTTACCGTGAGCGTCCATCCCTTCGTCCACGCCTTCCTCACCAAGGGCCTGCCCAGTATGCAGCACAAGTGGTGGTGGCGCTGGCGCAAATGGGTGAAGGTGAATCCTGACGGCGCACAGCAGTTCCTGGCCTTCTCCCTCAGGGACGGGGAAGGGAACGAGGTGCCGGTGTAGGTCTGGCAGACCCGCGCAACGCCGGTTAGGTCGGTGGCGTTCTCGATCGTGCGTTGAGCGCACTGTCATCATGTTGCTTAATTGGCACGCTGCATGTGCACGTCCATCTGCGGGAAGGGTATGGAAACGCCTTGCTTGTCGAAGCTCTTCTTTACGCCTTCCTGCAGGGCGAAGAACACGTCCCAGTAATCGGCCGACATCACCCAAACACGCACCTTGAAGTTCACGGAACTGTCCGCTAGCTCGGCCACCACGATCTGCACGGGTTTGTCGGTAAGGATGCGCTGATCGCCGTCTATGACCTGATTGATGGTGTTTCGTGCGGTATCAATATCGTCGCCATATCCGATGCCGAACTGCAGGTCCACGCGCCGCTCGGCCTCGGTGGAGTAGTTCACCAGGGCACCGGTGCTCACGGGCGCGTTGGGCAGGATGATGGTCTTATTGTCCGGGGTGGTAAGTACCGTGTGGAAGATCTGGATCTGGCGTACCGTGCCGCTCTGGCCTTGCGCTTCAATGTAGTCCCCCACTTTGAATGGTTTCAGGATGAGCAGCATCACCCCGCCGGCGAAGTTCTGCAAGGTGCCGCTCAATGCGAGCCCAATGGCCAGCCCGGCAGCACCCAGCACTGCAATGAAGGAGGTGGTCTGGATGCCGATCATCTGCACCACGCTGAGCACCAACAGAACCTTCAACACGGCACCCAGAAGGCTTTTCACGAAGGGCACCAGTGAGGGTTCCACGTCACGGGCCTGTAGGGCCTTTCCTATGCCGCGCACCAACACCCGGATGAGCCAGAGCCCCACCAGGAGGAACACAGTGGCGAGCAGGACCTGCGGCAGGTAGATGATGAGCAGTTCTTGGGCGCGAAGGGTAAGGTGCTGGATCTTGTCGTCGTTCATGGGTTTTTCAGTTGGATGGATGACGGAATAGGCCACAATGCCCACAAGGACCATACCTCCGTGTACAGAGCATCAGGTTTGGGTAGATGTGGGGTGCCATGTCCACCCGATCACAGCCTGGCGTGGTTCTACCGCACGGATACCGAACTTTGATGAGTTTGAATGATGCTCCGGACCTTGGACGCAAATTGCTGCTTGCCCAGCGTTCGGGTGCTCGGAGCGTTTCAGTGTTTCCCTCATCGTGACAACTGCGCTGTTCCGACCCAACTTCGCGCCATGCCCCAACCGCTGTCCACGGAGGAAGCCCTCGCCAAGGCTCGCGCCTACTGCGCCCGGCAGGAGCGTGCCCAGCAGGAGGTGCGCGACAAGCTTTACGCATGGGAGGTGCGGGGGAGCGAGGTCGAGGGCATCGTCAGCCAGTTGATCAGGGAGGGCTTCCTGAACGAGGCGCGCTTCGCTGAGCATTTTGCGGTGAGCAAGTTCCGGCAGAAGGGCTGGGGACGCCGGAAGATCGAGCAGGCGCTCCGCCTGAAACAGGTGTCGGAGCCCTGCATCAAGTTGGGCCTGAAGGGCATCGAGGAGGAGGAGCACACGGTCACCCTGGGGCGCCTATTGGCCAAGCGTTGGGAGCGGGAGAAGGAGCCGGACCCCTACCGGAAGCGGCAGAAGGTCTTCCACTATTTCCTGGGCCGCGGATTTCCCTCGGATGCCATCGACAAGGCCCTTCGTGCGCTGGAGCTGTGAGGGTGCGATCGCTCAACCCCCAACATCGCCCAACTCCCAACATCAACGACACAACAACCCGCCAGCCCCCGTACTTTTGCGGCCCCGCTCCTCAAGCCGCCGTACACATGGTCACCATCGATAAGATCACCGAGCTCAACGAACGCCTGGAAGCCCTGAAAGGCTACCTGGACATCGAGGAGAAACGCGGCCGCATCCTGGAAGAGGAGAAGTACACCCTGGACCCCGATTTCTGGAACGACCAGAAGAAGGCCCAGCTG
>JBGTAJ010000235.1:0-8202 GCA_041749915.1 Flavobacteriales bacterium | reverse complement strand
AGGAAGGCATCCAAGGCACGCTCGTCCTGCGGGGAAAGGTTCCCCTCCAGGCGGTCCAGCAGCCAGGCCTCGTAGTTGCTATGGTCGATGCGTTCCTTCACAGTACCAGGTCCAGTTGACCGATGTAGTCCTTCAAAGCGGTGCGGCCACGGTAGATGTACACCTTCACCTGGGGCAGGTTCAGGCCGGTGAGCTCCGCGATCTCCTCATAGGTATACCCTTCGAGGTCGCGCAAGAGCACCACGCTGCGCTGGATGGCCGGCAGGGTCGCCAGCGCGGCGTCCAGCACCTCCTTCAGGTCGGGCTGTGCCTGGCTCACGGAGCGGATGTTGTCGTGGTGTGCTTCCATGCGGGTGCTGCGACCTCCCTTTCTCACTTCATCCACCATGGCGTGGTGCGCGGTGGTGAAGAGGTAGCTCTTCGCCTTTGCCGCATCCACCTCGGCCACCTTCACCCACAGGCGGGCGAAGCTCTCCTGCACCACATCCTTGGCCCTGTCCTCATCGCGCAGATGTTTGAGCGCAAAGCGGTAGATGCCATCAGCATGCTGGTCCACGGCGTGGTTGTATTCGGCGATGGTCATCGGTGAGGGAACCGTTGTCCTTGCTGATGGGACGGCCCTGCGAAGGGAAAGTTACAGCGGCCGGTGGATGTTGCTTCGTTCCTTTGTCCGCACCGGGATCCTTTCCGGCCGTGATCCCGTATCACGGGCCTTGTCCTTGGCGAACATGACAGCAGAACAGCTCCGCGGCGGTCGTCGCGAACGTGGTGAACAGCGCTCCGGCACAGCGGACCGCCCGCTGGTGAGCATCGTGACCGTGGTGTACAACGGTGCCGCCACCCTGGAGCGTACCATCCAGAGCGTGCTGGGGCAGGGCTATACGAACATCGAGTACATCGTGGTGGATGGCGGCAGCACAGACGGTACGCTGGACCTGCTGCGCCGCTACGAGGACCGTCTGGACCTGTGGGTGAGCGCCCGGGACAAGGGCATCTATGACGCCATGAACAAGGGTGTGGCGCTGTGCGCCGGCGAATGGGTGGGCCTGATCAATGCCGACGATTGGTACGAGGGCGACACCGTGGAACGGGTGGTGAAGGCTGTGAATGCCCGGCCGGACATCAACATCGTCCACGGCGACATCTGGATCCATTACCCCAACGGGCACCGCAAGCAGAAGACCGCCAAACGGAACGGTTTCCTGTTGAAGTATTGGGAGATGGTGCTGAACCACCCCAGCTTCTTCGTTCGGCGGAGCTATTACAAGGGCCGTCCGTTCGATGCCACCCTGCGCGTGAGCGGCGACCACAAGTGGACCCTTTCGGCGTGGATGGAGTCCCAGGCCCAGTTCCTCTACCTGCCAGGTCCATTGGCCAACTTCACGGCCGGTGGTGCCAGCATGACCATCCCCCTGAAGCGCGTGCTGAGCGAGGGGAAACGGGTGAGCCATGACCTGGGGCTGGGCACCTTCGGCACCTTCGTGGGGCAGCTTACGCGCACGGCGTTGTACGTGCCACAGTTCCTCAAATTGCAGTTCAACCAGTTCGTTTCACCTTTGACCGGCAAACGCAAGTGATGGCGAGCGTGTGGAACATCTTCCAGGACTGGCAGGCCAATGCGGGCAATCCGAAGGGCCGCTTCGTGATGCTGCATTTCCGCTTGGCCCACCTGCTGCGGCAAAGCAAGCTCACCTTCCTCCTCTTCATCTGGTACTTCATCCTGTACCGCATCGGGGTGGAGTGGATCCTGTGCATCGAACTGCCGTGGAAGACCCGTCTGGGACCAGGCTTCCGCATCGACCATGGCCAGGCCCTGGTGATCAATGACGGCACCGTTTTCGGCGCAAATTGCACGGTGCGCAACAGCACCACCATCGGCAACAAGCGCCTGAAGGACGGCAGCTACAGCCGGGCCCCGCGTTTCGGCGACCGTGTGGACATCGGAGCCAATGCCGTGATCATCGGCCCCATCACCATCGGCAACGACGTGCTGGTGGGTGCGGGCGCCGTGGTCTTCAAGGACGTGCCGGCCAACAGCGTGGTGGTGGGCAACCCGGGGCGGGTGATCCCCCGGAGCTGAATAGGGCGCAGGCCAGCTCACGCGCATAGTTCCGCCGCCCAAGAAGAACAGCGCTTGTCCGTGCCGCAACCTTTCGGAAAGGCTGCGTCTTAGCTTCACACACCAGCTGAAGCCCTTCGGACATGCGCGTGATCATCGCCCCTATGTTGCTCCTTGTCGCACAGGCGTGGGCGCAACCCAGTTTCCTGGTCACACACACCTTGCCTCCGGGGACCGTCATCCGATCCACCGACCTGGCGAACGATGGAGGTGTGGTCCTGGGCGGTGGGGTCGACGACGACCTGAATTTTGTGTGTCGCTTGGATCCTGCGGGCAACATCCTCTGGTCTACGTCAATGGATATCGGTTGGGAGTATTGGGGAGACCCCACGATCTATCACCAGCCCGCATTCGTGAGGGGGCTCGCTTGCCTGCCGAACGGCAACATCATGCTGGTGGGGCAGGCCGGCTCAACGGGTGTGGGCGTAGGCTGCTCGATCTGCGCAACACGGCATTTCATCATACTGGATGGCGATGGAGAGGTGCTCAATGACCGACTGGAATACCAACCCATGAGGCCACAGGCATGGCAGGGTGTGCTACCGCTGGAGAATGGAACGGTCTTGCTCTATGGGACACACAGAAGCTTGAGCTATAATCCCGGGTATATCTGCATGTACGACCCTTCTTCAGACCAATTGAGTGATGCCCACATGTCATCGAGGGGCGGCGAAAATTATCCACCAGACGGTATTCTGGGTATGGCCACACTATCTGATGGATCCTATGCCGCTTTCGGTACGGACCATATAGCACGTCTGACGAGCGATCTGGGTTCCATCTGGAACCTCTATTTCGATGCAAATGGGCTGCTGGATATCCAAGAAACAAGCGATGGGTCATTGGTCCTTGCATGGCCGGACAAATTGATGCGACTGACCTCGACCGGTGAACTGGTATGGACCAAGATGATACCGGAGGAATTGGGCGTTGTTTCGGGTCTTGAATCCTCGACCAACGGGTCTGTAACTGTGGCTGGAACAACTGCTGAAGGCGTCATCTGGTGGGGACAAGTGGACCTTCTGGGCAACATCCCTTGGCTGGAACAGTGGAATGAAACCGGGTCCTCTTTCAGCCTGAAAGGTATCCATCGCCACGCCGATGAACGCCTCAGCATCGTGGCACAAACTCTTGATGCGCAACCCCGAGTAGCTGTGATCACCACCGATGTGGCTGGTCGCCTTGATGCTTGCTCCGTATCGGGATCCACCTACGAATTGGCGACGAGTTCTATTGACACATTGCTGCTGACCTATAGCATTGGACCTTCATCCATACTGGGATCTGGCGAAAACAGTGTTGTGGTTCTCATCCCGAACTACCCCTTGTCGACGGAACAATGCGGACCAGGATTTCTTGGCAGTGTGTCGGGGTCCGTCTACCACGACCTCAACTCCAATGGTAACCAGGACCCCGAGGATTCCGCCTTGGCCCGGCAGCCGGTGCTGGTGACCCCAAATCAATCCTATGCCTACAGCACGCTTCAAGGCTATGAAGTGGACTATTTGACCCCGGGCACACGCACCCTTTCCCTGGTGCATAACGAAGCGATCTGGGGCCTCTCCTCCGGAGCGGGCGGCCATGTGGTGGAGATCACGCAGGTGGACACCACAATTACCGGGATCGACTTTGGCTTGTTCGCTCTAATGGACACCGCGATCGTGCAGGGCGCCCTGACCTCCGCGCCAACGCGCTGTTCGATGCTCATCCCGCAGACCATCAACGTGCTGAACCAAGGTACCACAACACCCGATGTGGTGGTCGCGCTTACCATGGACCCGCTCATCACGTTCGTGAGTTCAGTTCCGGCACCGGACAGCATCGCCGGTGACACCATCTATTGGCACATTGATGACCTGCCGTTGTTCGAACAGGCGTCCATCACACTGCAGATGCTCATGCCTGACTTTAACAACCTTGGCGGAGAGCTACAGGCCACCGTGCACTGCTACGAAGTGCTGGATGGCGGGGGGCTCACGGGGCTGACAGAGAACATCTGGAGCAGCACCCTCATCTGCTCTTACGACCCCAATGACAAGCTCGTGGAGCCCAGCGGCATGGGTCCGGTCGGTGCCATTCCCATAGAGACCGAGTGGCTCACCTATACCGTGCGATTCCAGAACACCGGCAACGACACGGCGTTCACCGTGGTGATTAGGGACCAGTTAAGCACGAGGCTCGACCGCTCATCGCTGGAGGTGCTGGCAACGTCCCATGAACTGACCGGCATGACCCTGACCAGTGGAGGTCTGGCGGCCTTCGAGTTCGATAACATCCTGCTGCCCGATAGTGGCACCAACGAATTGGCAAGCCATGGCTTTGTCCGCTTCCGCATTCGCTTGCAGGAGAACCTACCCCATGGTACCGAGATCCGGAACGATGCCGGGATCTACTTCGACCTCAACCCGCCGGTGATCACCAATACTGTCCTCAACACCATACAGATCTGCGAGCTCGATACCTTCCAGCTCGAACTGCGATACGAGAACGGCGAACTGCTGGTCTGGAGTCCTACCGGGATCTTCCTGTGGGACTACTTCAACATGCAGTGGTACCTGAATGGCGAACCTGTGGAGATGAACCAGAACGGGAATTGTACGCCGGAGCTTCCGGGCTTCTACACCATCGTTCTGAGCACCTACTATACCGGCTGTGTCCTTGAACTGGGCCCATACCAGATCATCTCAACCACTGTTCGGGATATCGAGATGCCCCTTGTGCGTGTCCTTCCCAACCCCTTCACGGATCAACTCGTGGTGCAGTGTGGAAGGCACCCATGACCGCATCGAGCTCATTGACGTGAACGGCCGTGTGGTCCTGAGCCGCTCCACGGGTAATGCGACCACTGTGCACGTGGACCGTGACGGGCTGGCCTCGGGGATCTACCTGCTGCGGATGATGCAGGGCACGACGGTGGTGGCCACGGCCCGGGTGGTGGCGGAGTGAGCGCAGCCTGAATTGCCAACGCACATGCTCTGAACCGCACTCCGTTCACGATCGAACGTGCTGCTGCATTGATGCACATTCACGTCAGCAACGAAGAGCCTGTGAGTGGTGGGCAACCCAGGACGAGTGATCCCCCGGAGCTGAGGACGGCGGAGGTCAGTTCGCGTGCAGCTTTCAGGCACCACCGAACTACAACCAGCTTCGCCCTTGCCGCAACCTTTCGGAAAGGCTGCGTCTTACTTTCACACCACCTGAAGCCCTTCGGACATGCGCGCCATCATCGTTCTTTTATTGTTGTCGGGTGCGCAGGCCTGGGGGCAGCCCAACTTCATCCGGAGATACCAACTACCACCCGATGCGGTGATCGCTGATGCGACCGTAACACCGGATGGTGGGGTGGTGATCTCCGGTCATGTGGATGGTCCAGGGGATGAGGATACCTATGGGTTGTTGATGAAGCTGGATCAGGGCGGAGGCGTTCAATGGTCCCAACAGGAGGAAGGGCGCTATCTGTCTGAGGATGGATGGATCGAGCGCCTTTATGATCTTCGTTTGGGCAGCATGGTGACACTGAACAACGGGGACATTATCGCAGCAGGCCGTGTCGAGGAACGGGGAGTGAACCCATACCCGACGGAGGGAGCGATCTTGGCGCGATACTCCTTCATCAATGGTGAATTGCAGTGGGTGCGGACACAATTCGGGGGAGGTTCATTACAGACCTGGCCCGGCCTGTTGGCCTTGAAGACGAACGGAGAGCTCCTGTATACCGGCACACAGTATTCGGTGAACAACACCAGAGCCACATTGATGGAGGTCGCTCCGAGCAGCGGCAACGTGACCGACTATATCGACCACTACAGCACGGGCGCCGGTGAAGGGAACCAGCTCAATGGGGGAGCGATCACCGGCTTTCCTGGCGGCGGAAGTATAACGGTCATGTCGGGCTTTGCTTCCTGCCATGTGGTCCGGCTCAGCTCTACGCTGGGCACCATCTGGGAGAACCAATGGCCGGCGGGGACCTTCACCCGCGTCGATGTCGGTAACGATGGCACCATCCTCGCTTCGGGACCAACGGTACTGCAGCAGCTGCTGCCTGACGGAAGTTCAGGATGGGCGTTGACCCTCGGCACCGGATCCGGTGCGATCTCGAGTGTGACGGCGCATCCGAGCGGTGGTTACTATCTGCTTGGTAATGTGTCCGGACCAGAGGGACATGGGTGGTTGGTACGTATCGGTGCGGACGGCACCCTGATATGGAGCGAACGATATGGCGACGCGGGCGAAGGCTTTTCATTGGCCCGGACCATGATCTTGGCAGATGGATCCTTGCGGTTGGTGGGGCGCGCCGGCAATGACCTGTTGGTGTTGGCTACGGACGCCATGGGACAGTTGAGCGCCTGCACATACCCGGCGTTCGGACCGATCTTCACCTCAGGGGGCATCGCACTCGAGAACATCATCACCGTTGTGCCCATCGAAGGTGGGGGTATGAGCGATGAACTGACCGACCTACCCATTACAGCCCTGATCCTCCCTGGCTCTGTTTCCTGCTCCAGTGATCTTTGGGTCGTTGCAGGTACCGTCTTTGCAGACCTCAACGCGAACAGCGCGATGGAACCTGACGAACCGGGCATACCCTTGTTCCCCATTGAAGTGCTTCCAGACAATGCAACCGTCTACACCCTCGGTCAGGGCACCTATCAATTCGGCACCCTTGTCGATGGTGAGCATACGTTCAGTGCTTTGTCCAATTACCCGTGGTGGGTCACCGGTGATCTGCCTTCCTCACAGACCGTGGACCTCACCAACGCTGAATTCCTGGTCAGTGGCATCAACTTCGGCTTCGTTCCTGCATGGGATACCACGGTGATCGTTGCCGGACTGGTCTCTGAGCCCACCCGATGCGACCTCATCGTGACGCAGACGATAGCGTTGATGAACCAAGGGACCACCGAGCCCGACCTGGTGATATCCATCAACCTTGACCCCTTGACCACTTTCGTGTCATCCAACCCTGCCCCGGACAGTGCGATAGGCACCACCTTGTACTGGAGCCTCGAGCAGCTTGGCCTGTTCCAGACATCCGCTCTCTTCCTGGAAGTGCAGATGCCCGACTTCGAGGCGATCGGGGAACCGCTGAATGCGACAATTGAGGTGCGTGAACTGACGGGTTCCAGTGAACCCGTGCTTGTGGCCACCCATGACTGGAACGGCACGCTGACCTGTGGTTACGACCCCAACGACAAGTCGGTGGAGCCCGTGGGGGAAGGGTATGAAGCGTACATCCCGCAGGACACGGAATGGCTGACCTACACGGTACGCTTCCAGAATACGGGGAATGATACCGCCTTTACTGTCGTGGTCCGTGACCTGCTCAACCCCAACCTCCAGCGCGGATCACTACAGGTCCTTTCCACCTCGCACCAGCTGACCCAGCTGACCACGAACGCAGGTGGCCTGGTATCCTTCCATTTTGACAACATCCTGCTTCCGGACAGCACAACGAACGAGCAGGAAAGCCATGGCCATGTTCGCTTCAGGCTACGTCTGCAGGAGGGTTTGGAGCACGGCACGGAGATCACGAACAGTGCCTCCATCCATTTCGACCTGAATCCACCGGTGGTGACCAACACGGTGTTGAACACGGTGCAGCTCTGTGAGGACAGCTATGCATTGGAACTTGTCCTCTTTGACGGCACGTTCAGGATCTTCGGGAACTTCGGGCCTGGGGCGACCTATGTATGGCAGCTCTTTGATGTCCGCTGGTACCTCAATGGCGAACCCCTCAGTGATCAATGGAACGAGGTACCAGTACTTCCGGGTGACTATACGGCCATACTGACCCGCTATAACAGTGGATGCATCTACGAGGTGGGCCCTGTGGTCGTCATTGCCACTGGCCTGCATGATGATGATACAGCCGCGCGGTTGCAGATCGCTCCCAACCCCTTCAATGACCAGTTGCAGATCCACTATCCCGGAACCCATGACCGCCTCGAGCTCGTGGACGTGAACGGCCGTGTGGTCCTGAGCCGCTCCACGGGTAATGCGACCACTGTGCACGTGGACCGTGACGGGCTGGCCTCGGGGATCTACCTGCTGCGGATGATGCAGGGCACAAGGGTGGTGGCCAC
>JBGTAJ010000234.1:0-5062 GCA_041749915.1 Flavobacteriales bacterium | reverse complement strand
ACCCGCGCTCTCCACCGATACTCCTACATTGGGCACCATTCGAGCGAGGTGCACGGCATCCACACGGGTGTGCGCCTCTCCTCGATGCTTGCCTTGGTTCCAACATAACTGAGCATGGCCTTCACACTTCAACCCCGATGCCGATGACCCTCACTACCGCTGACCGTTCACCTCGCCGAATGACCACCCGCACACTTGCAGCGCTGGCCTTGCTCGGCTGCATGCAGCCGGCTGCTGCACAGGAGACCTTCGACTTCGACCAGGAGATGTCCATCGGCTCTGCCGGTAGCAAGGTCGGTTGGTCCCTGGACCTCTCCGAGGATGGACTGACCATGGTGTTCGGGGCTGTAGGATACCAGCAAGATCGCGGGCAGATCAAAGCGTACCGCAACGCCTTTGACGGGATCTTCAATACGTGGTACTGGTCCCTCATGGGTGATCCCTTGATAGGGACCGCAGATGGCCAGGAGGCCGGTCACGACGTCTCCATCAGCAATGATGGGAACACGATCGCCTATGGGATACCCGGGCTGAACCGCGCCCGGATCTACGACTGGAACGGATCGGGCCAGTGGGTCCAGCGCGGCAACGGTTTTCTCCTGGGGGGCAGCCAGCCACAGCAGCGAGCAGGTCATTCCGTCTGCCTGAACGGCGCTGCCACCAGGATCGCAGTGGGCGACCCCTTGGAGCGCAGGGTCTGGTTGCATGTCCTCCCGGCCTTCGGTGCGGGTGGCAACACCGGGAATTTGATGTCGGGTGCGCTCGTTCTTCCTGGCACCTATGCCGGGGGCTCCCTGGACATGGACGATGCGGGCACTTCCGTGGTGGTAGGCGCGTACAAGGCCAATACCGAACGCGGTGAGGTCTACGTGTACGATGTGGTGGGCACTAGTTGGGTGCAGCGCGGCGCCACGCTCACCGGGGTGAACAACTATGATCACTTCGGCTTTGATGTGAACATGAGCAGCGACGGCAACACCATCGCCATAGGCAGCAAGGGCTGGGACGGGGTGGCCGACAATACCACCACCGAGGTCGGGAGGGTGCAGATCTACGATTGGGACGGCAGCGCCTGGGTGCAACGTGGAAGCAACATCGAAGGCTCGATCGCGATGGACCAATGCGGGTATGCTGTAAGCCTTTCCGGCAACGGTAACCGGATCGCCGTTGGTTATCGTGGCGAGAGCGTCGGCAACTTGATCGATCCCGGAGCAGTGCGCATCTTCGATTGGAACGGGAGTAATTGGGCTCAGAACGGAGACCTCATCGCTGGTATGGAGCATGTCGCCCAAGCCGGCCATAGCGTTGCGCTCAATGAAGAGGGTACCGTCCTCGGCATCGGTGCCATCACGGACACGCCTGTCCCCGATGGTTTCACCACCGACCAGGGCACCGTGCGCATGTACCAGGGTTCGTGCTACGGAGGTGCGAGCACACAAACGGTAGCGAGCTGCGAGCCCTACACCTGGATCGACGGAACCACCTACACGGCGAGCAACAACACGGCCTCGGTGGTGTTGGAAGGTGCGGCGGGCTGCGACAGCATCGTGAGCCTCGACCTCACCATCACCCAGGTGAACGCGTCCATCGCCCAAAGCGGCTTCCTGCTGAGCGCCACCAACACGAACGCCACCTACCAGTGGGTGGATTGCGCGAACGGCAATGCGCCGATCAACGGGGCGACCGCACAGTCATATACCGTTTCCAACAACGGTTCCTATGCCGTGGAGGTCACCGTGAACGGCTGTACGGACCTGAGCGAGTGTGTTTCCATCCTGAACGTGGGCGTCCCCGATACCGCGGCCGAGCAGTTCGGGCTCTTCCCCAACCCGGTCGTGGACCAGTTGCAGATCAGCACCAGCCGCAGCGTGGAACGCTTGGACCTCTTCGATCTCACGGGGAAATACCTGACCGGGAACAGCAAGCAGAACAGCCTGGACCTAGCCACCATCAGCAGCGGCACCTACCTCGTGAGGGTCACCTTCTCGGGCGGGGAAGCCTTCTTCTCCAGGGTCCAGAAACTCTGAGCTGAAGCCGCCGCACAACACGGAAACACAGCGATCAAGCAACAGCGCGTCCCGACCCCTTCGCACACCCGAACACATACCCATGACCGTTCATTTCCCAGCCCACTGCACCGCACGGACCTTCGCCCGAATGTTCGGAACGCTCCTGATCTTCGCCTGTATCCTGCCTGCGGTGGCGCAGGTGACCTTCGATTTCGACCAGGAGCTGGTGGGCCAGAACAGCGACGACCTCTTCGGCTGGTCGCTGGACCTATCGGGTGATGGGTACACGGTGATCATCGGCGCCATTGACAACGAGGGGGACGCCGTGGGTGCCCAGCCCGCCGGTCATGCGCGGGTGTACAAGAACACCTACAACGCGCAGTTCAACTCCTGGAGCTGGAACCAGGTGGGCGCCGATATCGACGGCACCTTCCAGGACGAGGAGGCCGGCTACAGTGTGGCGGTGACCACCAACGGGAACACCGTGGCGGTGGGTTCGCCCAACCGGAACAAGACGCGCCTCTACGATCGCAACGCCCAGAACAATTGGGTGGAGCGCGGCCAAGGCTTCAACATCTACACGAGCGAGAACCCGCAACGTGCAGGACACGCCGTGAGCCTGAGCGGCAACGGGCAGATCCTGGCCATGGGCGCGCCACAGGCCCGGAAGGTCTGGATCGCCGACATCTCCCCCGGCCCCGGCATGCCCATGATCACTGGTGTGCCGCTGCTATTCCCCGGCACCTACGCGGGTGGGTCCCTGGACCTGGATGAGACCGGGAACAGCATGGTGATCGGCGCCTACCAAGCGAACACCAACCGGGGCGAGGTGTACGTGTACCAACGCAGTGGCAGCACCTGGACACAGCGCGGCCAGACCTTGCAGGGCGCGAACAATTACGATGAGTTCGGCTTCGATGTGAGCATCAACAACAACGGCAACACCATCGCCGTGGGCATCAAGGGCTGGGACTCCAACCCCAACAACACCACCTACGAGATCGGCCAGACCGCCATCTACGATTGGGACGGCAGCCAGTGGGTGCAGCGGGGTACCGCCATCCAGGGCAACAACCTCTTCGACCAGTGCGGCTATGCGGTAAGCCTCTCCGGCGATGGCGACCGCATCGCCGTGGGATACCGATCGAGCAACATCGCGTTCACCGGTGGCGGCCAGGTGCGCGTGTTCGATTGGAACGGCAGCGAATGGGCGCAGAACGGCGACCCCATCCTGGGCGACGGCGTGAACGTGTATTGCGGCCACAGTGCAGGCCTGAGCGATGATGGGCTGGTGTTGGGCATCGGTTCAAGCCGGGGCAACGGTCCCCCAAACCCCTTCGCTACGAACCAAGGAAAAGCACGCATGTACCAAGGTACCGCCATCATGACGGGTACGCCATCGCTGAACGCAGTGGATCTTGCTGTCCACCCGAACCCAACAAGCGACCTCATCACGGTGCGCAGCGAAGTTGCGGTGGAGCGGCTGGACCTGTTCGACCTGAGCGGGAAATTCCTGCTGGGGAACAGGATGCAGCAGGACATGGACCTCTCCGGCCTGTCGCACGGGCCGTACTTCCTGCGCGTCACCTTCACGGACGGCGGCGTGGGCTATACCCGGGTACTGAAGCTCTGAGAGCAGGCCGGGGATCGGCGGGGGGCCTGCCCTGCCGCTGCATTCCATGCCCTCGCCCATGCGACCGTGCGCTGAAAGCGGGGGACGAGCTGCTGGAGCATGACCGCAACGCGGCGACCTGAACGCGCAGTGCTGCCTTCACCGACCATCCCTCAAGCGCTCCACCCTCCAACATCCCGTGCGAACTTCGCACTATGCCCTCCCCCGCCACACTCCCGGACCACGCCAGCATCCGTGCCCACTACCCCGCCCTCCGAGACATCACCTACCTCGACACCTCCTCCATGGGCCTCATGGCCCAGAGCACCGTGGATGCCGCACAGCGGGAGCAGGAACGCCTGATGCGCAAGGGCTCCGGCCGCTTCCTGTATTGGATGACCGAGGGCACCACTGCTGTGGCGCGACAGGTGGCGGCCAGCATCCGTGGAACGGAGCAGGGCACCGCCCTGGTGCAGAACTTCACCGTGGGACTGGCACAGCTCGCACCGCTCCTGCGGCACCGTCCGAAGGTCCTGCTCATCGGCCACGACTACCCCACCCTGCACGCGCCCTTCGCACTGCCCGCCTTCCAACGCATCGTGGTACAGCCGGAGGCGGATGGCAGCATCTCCCTCGACACCCTGCGCAGCACCCTGGAGCGCGAACGCCCGCAGCTGCTGGCCATCAGCGAGGTGCAATGGCTCACGGGTTTCCGCATCGACCTGCAGGCCATCACAGCACTCTGCCGCGAGTTCGGCGTGTGGTCCGTGGTGGACATCACGCAGTCCTGGTGCGCACGGCCCACCGATGCCCAGGCCGCAGGGATCGACATCCTCGGCGCCAGCGGCTACAAGTGGCCCCTGGCCGGTTTCGGCAATGGCTTCATGCACCTCTCGGATGCGGTGCGTGCGGAGATCACCGAACGCAACGGCGTGGATTTGATGGCACTGCTCAACGGCGGGCACCGCGACCCCGTGGCGCTCGTCCGGTTGCAGGATGCGCTGGAACGCATCGCCACCATCGGACCGCAAGCCATCGCCGAGCACATCGATGCCCTGTGCACCTATGCCATCGCCCGCTTCGATGCAGCCGGCATCCCCATCCTCCACGGCCGCGACACGGCCCAGCGCGCGGGCATCCTGCTGCTACAAGGCGATGAAGCACGCGTGAAAATGCTGGAGCAGCAGGGCGTGAAAGTGGCCTTCCGCGGTGCGGGCATCCGGGTGGGGATCCATCTCTACAACAACGAGGCGGATGTGGAGAGGTTTGAGGAGGTGTGGGGGGAGTAGGACCGTTGGGCTGAAAGAGACTGTTCAGTAAAGTGTGTCAGGTCGGATTACGAACTTCAAACCCTGACCAATGGAAACCAAGACTGAAAAGTTCGATTACGAAGCCTTCGAGAAGGAGGCAATGAGACAACTGCTACTGGGCAAGCCACTCA
>JBGTAJ010000233.1:0-5016 GCA_041749915.1 Flavobacteriales bacterium | reverse complement strand
GGGGATGGCGGCTACGGCCAGCGAGATGGAGGTGAGGAGCAGCGTCATGGGGTCGCCGCCGCGCAGCCAGCCCACGGTGAAGAGCACCGCGCAGATCGCGAGAACGGCGATGGCCACCACCTTGCCGAAAGCGGCCATGCGCTTCTGCAGGGGCGTGGCGGTGATGCCCTGGTCCAGCAGCTTGGCGATGCGGCCCATTTCAGTATGCATGCCGGTGGCCACCACGATGCCTTCGCCGCGGCCCTTGGCCACCACGGTGCCCTTGAAGCCCATGTTGCTGCGGTCGCCGAGGGGCAGGTCCTCCCCTTCCAGTTCACCGGGCTGCTTGGCGGTGTCCATTGACTCGCCGGTGAGAGCGGCTTCCTGCATGCGCAGGCCGTGGCATTCGGTGAAGCGCAGGTCGGCCGGCACCACCATGCCTGCCTCCAGCAGCACCACATCACCCGGTACCAGCTCGCGGGCCGGTACGGTCCGTCGGATCCCACCACGCCGCACCGTGGCATGTGGTGCCGCCATGCGCCGAAGGGCCTCCAAGGCCTTCTCGGCGCGGAACTCCTGAACCACACCGATCACGGCATTCACCGCCACGATGGCCAGGATGATGATGGTGTCCGTGAGATCGCCGATGGCCCCGGCTATGGCTGCGGCAGCGAGCAGCACCAGGATCATCAGGTCCTTGAACTGGGCGAGGAAGAGGCCGAGAACAGTGCGCTTGCGCTTGCCCTCCAGTTCGTTGGGCCCCTGCTCCTGCAAGCGTTCCTGGGCATTGGCCTCGCTCAGTCCGTGGGCTCCCACGCCTAGCGTCTGCCGCAATTCGCCGATATCAAGCAAATGCCATTTCATCGGTCACGAGATGCGGTAGAGGAAGATGAGGTTGACCACGTAGACCACGAGGATCAGGAAGGTGTCCCATGCCAGCAGGAAACGTTTTGGAGCCGAACGGATGGAGAGCCCGATGATGACGATGGCCGTCATGATAAGGGTGCTGAAGACCGACAGCAGGTGCACGTCCGAGGCATCCTTCAGCAGGAAGCTGCCTGAATAGACGATGTCGTCGATGGCGAGGACGAGAATGTTGAAGAGATTGCTGCCCAAGAGGTTCGACACGGCCATGTCCACGGCACCGAGGCGCAGCGCAGCAACGGACACGGCCACCTCGGGAAGGCTGGTGCCCATGGCCAGCAGCAGCGTGCCCACGAAGGAGGCCTTCAGTCCTGAATGCTGCACCAGCAGGTCCGCGAAGTGCGGCAGGAACAGCGCGGCGGTGATGACCACCAGGGCGTGTGCGGCGTACCAGCCGATGACGCTTCGCAGTGCGGTGCGTGTCGCCCCATCGCGTTCGGCCTCCACCTTCTTCGGGCTTTCCTGTGCCTGCATCTGCCGGTGCATCAGCCGGATGGCGAGAAGGTAGATGAGGATGAACGCGATGCTGGTGACGCCCACCCAGCCCATGACCACGTACTGGTCCGGCAGGTAGAGGCCGAAGCCCACCAGGGACAGCAGCACGATGCCGAGGGAGGCCGTGAGCACGTGGCTCGGCGCCAAGTAGGTGAGCAGGCCGGGTCCTTTGTACAAGGCATCGAGCAGGGACAGGATGGCAAGGTTGAACACGCAGCTGCCCAGCACATCGCCCACGGCCAGGTCGGCATTGCCGATGATGCCCGCCGAACCGATGCCGACGAACAGCTCGGGCAGCGAGGTCACGGTGGCCATCATCACCAGGCCCAGCCAGGCGCGGCCCATGCCGGTGAGCTCCGCCAGCTGGTCGCCATAGTGCGCCAGGCGCGAACCACTGAGCCAGATGGCGAGCGCGCAGAGGATAAAGCCGGAGACCGCTTCGAACATGGAGGAAGAACAGATGAAGGAGGTGAATATAACCGTCCACGATCGCGTGGACCCTGACGGTCGTTATGGAACGTCCCGTTGACACCTTTACCCCGAATTCCGTGGGCGGAAGCACGGTCGAGGCATTGGTTCGAACGGATGCGCAGGGAGAACTCTTTCGGAGTACATTTCGCAGACCGCATCCCCAAGATCCAACACAAACCCCGCCCCTGCTCATGGAAAAGCGCTCGAAGTCCAAACCCTGGGAATTGAAGACCCCACCCGGCACGGCCGCCTATACCATGCACGTGGAGGAAAAGGATGGAAAGGAGTTATTGGTGTGCACAGTGGGTAAGACCGTGCTGCACTACGACCTGCGCTGCATCGCTGACCTGCACGCCATGCTGAAGAAGCACGGCGACTGGATGGACCTGGGCGGTGCCGATGAGCAGAAACCCGCCAAGGAAGGCACGGTGGAAGCCTGGGGACGCTCTCCCGACAACCCGGTGAAGGGATGGTACGGTCTGAAGAAGGGCCTGCGCGGACGTTTCGGTGTCTATGTGCCGCCCTTGCTGGAAGCGCTGGGCCTGGCGGAATTGACGCACGAGCCGAAGGGGAACAGGATGCGGGCGAAGTGAGCGGTGGCGTACCTCAGATCGCCCTACCCTTCACGATCGGCAGGATCTCCTGCAGCGTGTCGAACTCCATGGGCTTGGCCATGTGCCGGTCGAAGCCTGTACTGGCCGAGCGGATCATGTCGGCCGGTTCGTTGTGGCCGCTAAGCGCCGCGATGAAGGCCTTGTCCGCCCACCTGCTTCGTCGCATCTCTTTGCAGACGTCATAGCCCGATTGATCGGGAAGGCCGATGTCCAGGAAGATCACATCGGGACGCAGTCGTGCGCCCTTCTCGAGAGCTTCGAAAGCCCGGTGCGCGACCTGCACGGTGTAGCCCAGTCGCTCCAGCAGCATGGCCAGGCTCATGGCCACGTCCTCACGGTCCTCCACCACGAGAGCCTTTATGCGGGGCTGTGCAATGGTGGCATGCTGGATCTGTCGCTCGTTCATGGTGTCGGGAATGGTCCTTCCCATATTCCAAGGTGCATGCCGGGCCTTCACTGTGCTCGTGAAGCAATGGATCAGTGAAGAACGGGGCAGCGAGAGGGACAGGTGTGTTGAAGGAATGCCCCACGGTCCTGTGCGGCGGCTACACATCCAGCCCGGCCTCACGTGCCAGGCGCTTGACCTCCTTGTGGGCGCGGTGTCGCTCCTCCCGGGCCAAGGTGAAAAGGAGGCGCTGGGCGACCCGTTCCTTCAGATCCGACGGTTCCTGCTCGGGTACTCGACCCCATTCCCGGACGGTGAGGTCCATGGCCAAGGTGCTTTTCATGATGGTGATGGCCAGGTCATCGACCTTTTCGAATGCCCCACACGTGATGTATGCCTCCATGATGGGGATGCCGACTCGGTCCATTGGGAACACGGTGCCCGGTATGGAGGCCACACAATGGTCCAACAGCCGCTCGGCATCCTGCTTGCGCCCCTTTTCAGCCAGCTTCCCGGCGGTCTTGGCCATCTGCAGCCGGTAGTTGTTCACGATACTCGCCTTACTCGTGGTGGTGGTCCCCATGCCACTGGAGTCGAAGTGGTGCAGGAAGAAGTCCAACGAGCGGTCCACATCGACGATGTCATACGGAGTGGCGTCCTCCGGGGACTTTTCCGCAGTGAGCCGATAGGTCAGGCCCTCCATGACGAAGTGGTCCTGCAGGCCCATTTGGCTGTCCTGGCTTGTGGTGACGGCAAAATGAACGGGGCGCTGCCAGCGGTTGGTCCGAAGCAGGTCGTACAAGGCGATCCCGCTGCGTGTCAGGTAGTGTTTCGGCACGGTCCACTGGAGACTGTCGGCACCCATCGGACCGGGCAGTGTAAAACGTTGGCTAGGCAATACCAAGTACTCCTGCGAGGTGTAGTCCTTGTTCAGTTCACCGCGTTCTACACCGTCAAGGAAACGTTCCACCGGCACGTGTTCCATCGGTTCGCGCGGTAGAACGGCAACATCCGTCAGCGGTCGGGCAAAGACACTGTCCGGCAATGTGAACGGCAGGGGGTGCTTGGTGCGATGCATGAAGAAACTGATGTAGCGCGGCAGGTTGAACATGCTCATGTTCACCACGGTGACGTCCGTCCGATGGTCCTCCACCCATTGCACATACTCCAAAGGGAAGGTGTCCGTGTCGCCATTGGTGAAGAGGATGGCATCGGGTGCGCACGACCCGAGCATGTTGCGTGCAAAGGCCGTGTAGAACGGGTCGTACTGCACCCCAGGCAGGTAGCCACACCCGGCCGCATCGTTCTGGAACAGACGCAGCTGCTGCGCATACCACACATATTCGTTGGCCCGTTTCAGCGCCACCTCGCCCACGTGCGTCTTGAACTGCGGATCGCGCTGGAACAAGGTGTCGTAATAGACCAGGCAACGATCGGCCAGGGAGCGGTACTCCTTGAGCTGCTCGGGCGTCATGCTGTTGGCACCATCCGGGAGTTCCCACTGATAGCCGGCACCCACGAATTCACCACCTGCAATACGCCCCGCTGCTGCACTGGCATAGGCGCGTGCCATGCCGTAGAGCATGCTGTCCGGCAGATCGAAGCGCCCGCCGTAGTGGCCGATCACATCCAGGTGCCAGTCCGGATAGCCATAGAACGGACAGAAGCGGTAGTTGCTTGCCACCCAGCCACCAGTGTAGCCATCCACCGTGAGCATCTCCTGCCCGCTCGTGGCCAGGTGGATCGGCGCCAAGGGCTGGTAGGTCCCATCGCTCAAGGTCCAGAAGGGCATCTGTTGCACCAGGCTGTCCGCATACCATACACTGACGAACCAACCGGTGGTCCGCTTTTCGAAACGGGTGGTATAGGGCTCCGAGGCCACCTCGTAACGGTTGAAGAAGGTATCCAGCACGGCCGGGTAGGTCGGGAACAGGGTGTAGCTCTCCTGAGCGCTCAGGCCTTGGGTACACCACATGAACAGGGAGGGAATAAGCCAACGCATCGGGATGAAAGAGACTGTTCAGTAAAGTGTGTCAGGTCGGATTACGAACTTCAAACCCTGACCAATGGAAACCAAGACTGAAAAGTTCGATTACGAAGCCTTCGAGAAGGAGGCAATGAGACAACTGCTACTGGGCAAGCCACTCA
>JBGTAJ010000232.1:0-31612 GCA_041749915.1 Flavobacteriales bacterium | reverse complement strand
CCCTGTTCCTGCTGCTGGCCAGCGGCTGCACACTGGGCCGTTTCGTGAAGTGGAATTTCGCCGACCGCAGGGACTACCGAAAATTCCCGTCGCGCCCGCTGGAGGCTTCACCAACTCCCTTCCACTACCCTGTTGCGGCGCAGGAGCTCGGTCCCCGGAAGGTGACCGAGAACGGCAAGGACGTGCCCCTGGACACCTGGCTCGAAGACCACAAGACCGTGGCCTTCCTGGTGATCCGCCGCGACACCATCCTGTACGAACGCTACTTCAAGGGCTACGACAGCACGCAGGTGCATCCCTCCTTCTCCATGGCCAAGTCCGTGGTGAGCATGCTCATCGGCACCGCCATTGCCGACGGGCTTATCCGCGATGTGCAGCAACCGATCACCGACTTCATCCCCGAGCTGAAGGCCAACGGCTTTGAAGTGGTCACCATCGAGCATGTGCTGCAGATGACCTCGGGTATCGATTTCAAGGAGAGTTATGTGAACCCCTTCGGCACCGTGGCCAAGTTCTACTACGGCCGCCAGCTCACCAAGTACACCTTGGACCTGAAGCTCAAGCACCCGCCAGGCACCAAGTATGAATACGTGAGCGGCGACACGCAACTGCTCGGCCTGCTGCTGGAGCGGGCCTTGCGCGCCAAGGGTGATCAACGCACGCTGACGCAGTACTTGAGCGATCGCCTGTGGACCCCGCTCGGCATGGAGCACAGCTCCTCCTGGAGCATCGACCACAAGGGCGACGGCATCGAGAAGGCCTTCTGCTGCATCAATGCGCCGGCCCGCGATTTCGCAAAGCTCGGTTCGCTCTACCTGAAGAAAGGCCAATGGCGCGGGCAGCAACTGGTGCCGCAGGAATGGGTGGAGACCAGCACGAAGGCCGTGACCACCAACGGCGGTGTGAGCGGCTACCGCTACCAATGGTGGCTGCCCTCCAGCGATGGCGACTTCCATGCCGAAGGGATCCTCGGCCAGTTCATTTATGTCGACCCGGCGCGTGAACTGGTGATCGTGCGGCTGGGCGGTGCTTATGGGAACGTCGGCTGGCCGCGGTTCTTCCGCACCCTGGCACCCTTCTATTCGACCGCACCCTGATCTATGGAGGTCCTGGTCATATTCCTGCTGACCCTGCTCAACGGCTTCTTTTCGCTGAGCGAGATCGCCCTGGTCTCGGTGAAGCGGGCCCGCATACAGATCGCCGCCGACCGTGGAAGCCGGGGTGCGAGGTCCGTGTTGAAGTTGTTGGATGATCCCGAGGCCTTCCTGAGCTCGGTGCAGGTGGGCATCACACTCATCGGCATCATCGCCGGTGCATACGGCGGCGCGGCACTGACGGACGACATGGAGCTCTTCCTGTCCCGCTGGCCGGCACTGATGCCCTACACGCACAGCATCGCGCTCACGCTCGTCATCGGCAGCATCACCTACTTCACCATCGTGGTGGGCGAACTGGTGCCGAAGTCCATCGCCTTGAGCAACCCCGAAGGCATCGCCATGGTGAGCGCCCCCATCATCCGGGTCTTCGCGATGCTCACCTTCCCCATCGTCAAGCTGCTCTCGGTCTCCACTTCGCTGATCCTGAAAGTACTGCCCCTCAAGGAGAACACAGGCGATGCCGTGAGCGAGGAGGAATTGCGGGCCATGATCCGTACCGCCAACTTGGAGGGTGTGCTGGACAAGCAGGAGACCGAGGCGCACCAGAATCTCTTCCGCTTCAGCGACCAGGTGGCTCGCACGCTGATGACGCATCGCAGCGAGGTGGAATGGATCGACAGCACACAGCCATTGGCGGACATCATCGCCCAGGTGCGGGAGAGCACGCGCTCCAAATTCCCCGTTTGCCGCGGCACCGTGGACGAGATCGAAGGCACGCTGAACATCCGCGACCTGCTGGAACGAATCTCCATGCCCGACCTTGAACTGGAGCAGGTGGTGCGGCCACCGGTGATCATCCCCGAGAGCGCATCGGCCTACAGCATTTTGAAGCTCTTCAAGAAGAACAAGCAGTACATCGCCATGGTGGTGGATGAACACGGCCAGTTCGAAGGCGTGGTGACCCTGCACGACCTGACCGAGGCCATCGTGGGCGACATGCCGGATGAGGACGACGATGAGGAACAGGAGATCATCAAGCGCGGCGATGGCTCGTGGCTGGTGGGCGGCCAGGTGCTCATCGGTGACCTGAACCAGCGCATCGGGGTGGACATCATCGACGAGAGCGAAACCTCATACGCCACCGTGGCAGGGTACTTTCTGGGGCGTTTTGAGCACATCCCCAAACCCGGCGAACGCTTGATGGATGAGCGCTTTAATGGTGAAGTGATCGATATGGACGGGCACCGGATCGATAAGGTGTTGATCACATTGAACGTGGAATGAAACGCTTCCTCATCATCCAGACCGCCTTCCTGGGCGACGCCGTGCTGGTGACGAGCATCGTGGAGAAGCTGCACGCCTGGTATCCCGACGCGGCCATCGACCTGGTGGTACGGAAGGGGAATCATGGCCTGTTCGAGGGTCACCCGTTCCTGCGGAAGCTGTTCGTATGGGACAAACGCACGGCCAAGAACAGGAACCTCTTCACCCTGATCGGCGAGCTGCGGAAGACCGAGTACGACCACATCATCAACTGCCAGCGCTTCTTCAGTACGGGCCTGATGACCGTGTTGGCGCGCGGCAAGGAGAAGATCGGCTTCGACAAGAACCCGCTGAGCTTCGGCTTCTCGCGCACGGTGAAACACACCATCGGCGACCCTTCGACTCCCCTTCGACTGCGCTCTGGGCAAGCGCTCAGGGTAACGCCGCATGAGGTGGACCGCCTGAACGACCTGATCGCGCACCTCACGGATGGCAGCAGGCCCTTGCCTCGCCTGTACCCCACCCCGCAGGCCCGAGCGGACGCTGAACGCCTGGTGTTCCAACACACGGAAGGTCAGGGCCGCAACGTCTGCATCGCACCGGCCAGCGTGTGGTTCACCAAACAATGGCCGGAGGCCAAGTGGGTGGAGCTCATCAAGGCCCTGTCGCCGGCCTTGCACGTGTTCCTCATCGGTGCGCCGGGCGACCATGCGCTGTGCACCCGGATCGCCAAAGCCGCCGGCCGCGGTGTGGTGCTGGCCGAGGAACTGAGCCTGCTGGCCAGTGCCGCCCTGATGGAGGGTGCCGCCATGAACTACGTGAACGACAGCGCGCCGCTGCACATCGCCAGTGCCATGAACGCCCCGGTGACGGCGGTGTTCTGCAGCACGGTGCCCGCCTTCGGCTTCGGTCCGCTACGGGAGAACGGGCGTGTGGTGGAGACCACCGAGCAACTCGATTGCCGGCCTTGTGGGCTGCACGGGCACCGGGCTTGCCCGAAGGGGCATTTTAAGTGTGCGTTGGGGATCGGGGTGGCTCAGAACAAAGCGTTCCCGGTCCTGTAATGTGTAATAAGCATGAAGGCGATCCGAGCTCTTCTCATGCTGATCCTTGTCTCGCTGATCGGATGCTCACGACAACCTCGCGAGGTCAGCTTTGATACGCGAAATTGGTCACCCGGCGATACGATCTGGTATCGCATTCAACAGACTGATAGCGCGCATGACGCCGATGGCGACAAGCAGACCAAGTTCATTGAAAAAGCGATCCGGTTCACCATCCTTGACACAGTGGGAGGACCGACTATCGAATGGTACGAACTCCGTCTTGTTGGCCCTGGTGCAAAGGATGTGAGCAACCCTCTCGGCGAGCAGGAATGGATCACCATGTACCGACTGGTCTATCAATGCGACAGCACCGGTTCCATCGCCCGCTTACTCAACTACCCCGAGCTGAAGGCCCTTGTCGACCCATTGATCGAACAATACATGGATCTTGTGGACATCACAGTCGCCGAACGAGCGAAGATCAACTCAAGCGGAATTCGAGATAGTGCTTGGATGGTCACAGCGGTGCTACGCGACGCTGAACTGCTCCACCGCACCTTTGGAATGGGCTTGACCGACGGCGATACGCTCGAACTGACCTCTCTCCAGCCTCATACCGAGCATAGAATGATGCCCTACTACGTCCGCTTGGATGATCCACAGATCTGTGGAAACGATGCCGTCGGATGGGTTGGTTGGGGTGAATATGGCATGGTGGACCTGGACACGTTCCTGAGCGATCTACTTGGCGAACGGGACCAGATGGACAGCCTCGGCTCTATGGGTGGCAAGGAACAGATGACCGTGTGCTTCGACCCGGACCGATCCCTACCGACCTTTGTATCCACGCACCGAACGTTTCACACTGACGACTACGAAATGTCCCAGCGAATAGAGATCTTCGAAAAGCCGTCCGCGCAGAGTACCGATCAATAGTGACACTCGGATCTTGTGGCTAGCTCTTGCGGATCTCGCTCATGTTCAGTCATGCAAGTCACGAGTGTGGACACTCGCACTTAACGTAGGTCGTTGGTCTGAGCGCACTTCATCGATATTCGCCTAGTGATCGCATGAAAGCGCTTCGGATCATCCTGACCCTTCTGCTTGCCCCCATCTGTTTGCTCGGGCATGATCCTCTTGTCGTGCTCTACGAACGTTATGCAATGCCAGTGAAGCATAACATGCTCGGCTTCGGGATCTATCTTCACTACACCGGTCTGGCCTTTGCTATCCTGCTTCCACTCTGCATCTTCCTCGGCAACATGTGGTGGACCGATCGCCGTCGCTACCTGCCTCACCTCGCGCTGCTCGTCGCCTTGGTGTTCTGGTCGATGGGCGTGTGGGAGAATTATCCGAATAGGACACTTCTCTTTCTGGTGTGCTGTTGGGCTACGCTTCCGATGCGATGGCTGATCGAACGAATGGCGATCGCGCGATGACCGAAGCTGAGATCCGGAAGGACTTGGTCGAACTGATCGTGGATAAGGTCGGCGTCAACGCAACGGAACTGTTGCCCGATGCCGACATTGAGCATGACCTGGGCTGCACGGGTGATGACTTCCACGAGTTGATGGATGCCTATTCCGATCGCTTCAACGTGGACATGAGCGGCTATTTGTGGTACTTCCACACCACGGAAGAAGGATACAACCTGGGTGGGCTTTTCTTCCTGTCCCCTGATAAGCGCGTCCAACGAATACCTGTCACATTGGATCTATTGGTCGACTCGGCATTGAATAGAAAGTGGACCGTAAACTACCCTCCCCATAAGATCCCGAACAAGCGTTGGGATATTCGGATCAATGTGATCATAGGATTCGTGGTACTGACATGGGCAGCCATCTCGCTCCTTCGCAAATGCTGAGCGGCCTACTTTTGCCGCCCACTTGAGATTGATCAGATCGAGCGATCGACTGATCATCTGATCACCATGTCCCGCACAAGCAGCTACACCGTGGACCCCGACCGCCTCGAAGGCGTGGTGGCGGAGCCCTTGTTTGCGGCCGTGGCGGCCGAGGCGGCGCAACAAGGCATTGCAGCGTTCGCCATCGGTGGCTACGTGCGCGACCGGCTGATCGGCAGGCCCTGCAAGGACATCGACTTCGTGGTGGAGGGCGATGGGATCGCCTTTGCCCAGGGGGTGTCCGAACGCCTCGGTGCCGGGCATGTGAACGTGTTCAAGACCTTCGGCACCGCCATGTTCATGCATGGTGAGGAGCAGGTGGAATTCGTGGGTGCCCGGCGCGAGAGCTACAGCCGCGACAGCCGCAAACCGGCCGTGGAGCCCGGGACCATCAAGGACGATCAGGAGCGCCGCGACTTCACCATCAACGCGCTGGCCATCTCGCTGAACAGCGGCAGCATGGGCGCCCTGGTGGACCCTTTCGGTGGCATCCTCGACCTGGACCGTGGGCTGCTGCGCACACCGCTTGACCCTGACATCACCTTCAGCGACGATCCCTTGCGGATGCTGCGGGCCGTGCGTTTCGCCAACCAGTTGGGCTTCGTCATCGACCCGCCCACCTTCGATGCCATCAAGCGCAATGCGTCCCGGCTCGAGATCATCAGCGCCGAGCGCATCCATACGGAGCTCAACAAGATCATCCTGTGCCGCCGGCCCAGCGAGGGCTTCATCCTGCTGCGCGACAGTGGGCTGATGCAGGAGTTCTTCCCCGAATTCCTGGAACTGGCGGGGGCCGAGGAGAAGTTCGGCATCGGGCACAAGGACAATTTCTACCACACCCTGCAGGTGCTGGACAATGTGTGTGAGCACAGCGATGACCTGTGGTTGCGCTGGGCGGCCATCCTGCACGATATCGCCAAGCCGAAGACCAAACGGTTCGAGAACGGCCATGGCTGGACCTTTCACGGACATGAGGACAAGGGTGCGCGCATGGTGCCCGGCATCTTCCGCCGCCTGAAGCTGCCGCTGGACGAGAAGATGAAGTTCGTCCAGAACCTGGTGGCCCTGCACCTGCGCCCCATCGCCCTCACCAAGGTGGAGGTGACTGACAGTGCCGTGCGCCGCTTGCTGTTCGACGCGGGGGACAACATCGACGCGCTGATGATCCTCTGCCGGGCCGACATCACCAGCAAGAACGAGAAGAAGAAGGAACGCTACCTGCGCAACTACGAGGTGGTGATGCAGAAGCTGAAGGAGGTGGAGGAGAAGGACCGCGTGCGCAACTTCCAGCCACCGATCACCGGCCTGGACGTGATGAGGGCCTTCGCCGTACCGCCGTGCAAGCTGATCGGCGACATCAAGACCGTGATCAAGGACGCAATCCTGGACGGCGAGATCCAGAACGAGCGGTCGCAGGCCTGGCAGCTGATGCTGGACACCGGCCGGAAACTGGGCGTGGAACCCGTGATGACAGAAGACCCCGGACACTTGCCGGAACAGGGCCTGTAGGCTGCGGCCTGAGCAGGATCGTTAGCCCATCCCTGCACGAACGTTAATTTCGCGCTCCGCAGACAGCGGCCATCGCCCGGCCTGCGTCCCTCAGCAACCATGCGCATCTACCGCTTCCGCGTCCTGATCGACCACCCCAGCGAGGCCTTTCGCGACATCGAGATCGGCTCGGAGCAAAGCTTCATGGACCTGCACAAGGCCATCAAGGAGGCTTTCGGGTTCATCGGTCAGGAGATGGCCTGCTTCTACGTGAGCGACGAGGAATGGGGCAAGGGCGCGGAGATCCCCCTGGCCGACATGGGATTCGCCGAGGAGGGCACCGTGCCGGCCTTGATGGACCAGGTGTACATCAGTGACCACATCCGCAGCACCGACCAGCGTTTCATCTACGCCTACGACTTCCTCTACATGTGGATGTTCATGGTGGAACTGATAAGCGCGCAGGACCCGGAGGTGGGTGCCACCTACCCGCGGGTGGTGATGAGCATGAACGAGGCTCCCGATGAGCACAGCAAAGAGGACGACCTCACGGCGGGCATCCTGTCGGAGGACCCCTATGCCATGGATGATGAGGAGCACCACTACGACGACGAGGACGATGACCTCGGCTTTGGTGAAGAGGAAGGGGACGACGAGTTCGGCCACGGCAGCATCGATGACCTGGGTGAGGAATTCCGATGAGCTGCGCTCCGGCATGGCCATCCTCGTATCACGCTCTTCCGCCTTTCCGGTGATCTGATCCACCCGCATGCCCCCCACCCTGGTCATCATCGGCGGTCCCACGGCATCGGGAAAGACACGAGCCGCGGCCACCCTGGCCCGGAGCCTTGGTACCGAGGTGATCAGTGCCGATTCACGGCAGTTCTATCGGGCCATGCGCATCGGGACCGCGCGTCCCACGGAAGCCGAACTGCTGGGCGTGCGCCACCACTTCCTGGGGCATTTGGAACTGGAGGAGACCTGGAGCGCAGGGCACTTCGCCCGGGAAGCTGAGCCTATGCTGCAGGACCTGTTGAAGACCCACGGCTTCGCGGTGCTCGTGGGGGGGAGCGGTCTGTACATCGACGCGCTGATCAAGGGACTGGACCCCCTGCCGGCAGGTGATGCACGCACCCGCGAACGCCTGCAGGAGCGCTTCCGCGAAGCCGGACTGGCCCCCTTGCTGGAGGAACTGCACCAACATGATCCCGAGACCTGGCGCACCATCGACCGGGCCAATCCGCATCGCGTGATCCGGGCCTTGGAGATCTGCCTCATCACCGGACGACCCTACAGCGAGCAACGCAGCCAGCCCAGGGACCGCACAGACCTGCACCTGGTGCGCATCGCCATGGACGTGCCCCGTGAGGAGCTCTACCGCATCATCGACGCCCGCGTGGACCGCATGGTGGACGAAGGCATGGAGGCCGAGGCCCGTGCCCTGCATCCGCAGAAAGCGCTGAACGCCTTGCAGACCGTGGGTTATCGCGAATGGTTCGCGCACTTCGAGGGGATCATGGACCGCGCGGATACGCTGGCCGCGATCAAGCAGCACACCCGCAACTATGCCAAACGGCAGGGCACCTGGTTGCGCAGGGAGCCGGGTTGGCACGCGGTGGATCCCCAGGACGACAGCCGCATGCTGGAGCTGGCACGCACGGGGGCCTAGGACCCGGGAGCCTGGATCTCGACACCGATCAGGAGCACATCATCCACCTGCTCCTCCTCGCCCTTCCACATGCGGAAACGGTCCGAGAGGGCCTGGCACTGATCATCGATGGAAAGCGTGGCGGTCTCCTGAACCCACAGTTTCAGGCCCGTGGAGCGAAGGCGCTTGCCCAAGGGTCCACCGAACTGGTCCTGCATGCCATCGGAGAGGATGTACAGGCGATCACCCGGAACAAGGTCCAGATCCACTTGCTGAAAGGGCCTGACCGCGGTGTCCATATGGCCGATCGGCATGCGGTCGCCCTTGTGCTCGATCAGTTCGCCGTTGCGGACGATCCACAGCGGCGCGAAGGCACCGGCATAGGAAAGGCATAGGGCGTTGCGATCAATGCTCAGAACAGCCGCGTTCATCCCATCCTGGGAACGTTCGTCCATATCCTCCTTACCCAGGGTGTTGCCCATGGCCACGCGTGCCCTGTCGAGCAGTTCGGCAGGTTCCGTGTGCCCGCGTTCGTGCACCAGTTCCTGGAAGATGGACGCACCGATCAGGGTGAGCAAAGCTCCAGGAACGCCGTGTCCCGTGCAGTCCGCTGCAATGATCACCGTGCGGCCATTGCGTTCACCATACCAATGCATATCGCCGCTCACGATGTCGCGCGGGCGGTGAAGCACGAATGACTCCGGGAACAGGGCCTGCAGCTCGTTCACCTCGGGAAGCACGGCGCGCTGGATGCGTTGCGCATACCGGATGCTGCCCAGCAGGTCCTCGTTCTGCTGATGCACGACAGCAGCCTGGTCGGTTACCTGCCGCTCCAAGGCCAGGCGATCGGTGATGTCGCGTGCGAAGAGGATGATCGCAGGGTCGCCATTGTAGGAGCTCACCTTTGTGCTGCTCTCCACGGGGATCACCCGGCCATCGGCTGTGCGCAGGGGAATATCGGTGTAGATCAAGCCCTTCTGTTCCCAGGCATCGGCGATACGTTCGGCACTGAGGTGCATGAACTCCTGGGGGTGCAATTGGAAAATGGTGAGCCGGGCCAGTTCCTCGCGGCTGTAGCCAAGCAGGATGGCGGCCCGTTCGTTGGCCTGGTAGATGCGGCCGTTCACGAAATTGACCACGAAGAGCGCGTCGTTGCTGCTCTCCAGCACTTCGAGGAATCCTTCGCGATCACGTTCGCTTTGCTGGTAGCTGGTGCGGAGCCGGCTATAGGCATGGGCCAGTCCGACCGAGGCAGCCAGCAGGGCTGCTGGCAGCACACCGTAGGTGATCAGTGCCGTCAGTTCCATGCCGGACGACCCGATGCAGGAAGTTGGTCCAATACACTGAAGATGAGCGAGGGATCCAGGAACTCTCCCACTCGGTCCGGTCGCGAAACATAACGCACCACCCCGTCGATATCCACCAGGAAGGAGGCGGGCAGCGGAATGCCTTCCGCGTAATTGATGGTCATCTCCATGACCGGGTTGTCGTAGATCACCCCGTACTGTCCGCTGATGGCCTGCGCATCGTCCGAGAGCATCCTGAATCCCACGCCGATGCGCTGCACCATGTCCTTGTTGATGCTGATAGTGTCCGGACCGATGCCCAGCACATGCACGCCTTTCTCCAGAAACTTGGTGCGACTGCGTTCATAGGTGCGCAGCATCATGTGGCAGCCGGGGCACCAATCGCCGCGGACGAAAATGAGCAGCACTGGGTGTTTTCCACGGTAGTCGGAGAGCTTCACCGGCACGCCGTTCTCATCGGGTAGTTCGAACTCTGGCGCCTCCTTGCCGGCCTGCACCTTGTAACCGAAGCGGGTGCGGCGCTTGATGCAGCGGGCATCCTGCACGTAGGCGCCGGTGAGGAACAGGGCTGCGGCCAGTGGTGGCAATGGAGCCAACCAGAGGCTCCAGCTGTAGTCGAGGCCATGCACCGCATAGAGGTAGACCACCAGGGCGAGCGCGGCGCCTCCTGAATCCAGCCAGAGCAGGTTCACATAGGTGAACTGTTGCATGAAGGCCTGCCGCGCGATGGTGGCGACGGACGCCAGGGTCAGGGCCAGGGTGAGCAGGCCATGAGTTCCGTGTTGCACGTCCAAGACCAGGCCCAGCGAGACCGCGGAGGCCACCATGAGGATGAACTGGAAGGTACTGGTGTACTTCTTGAACTCCAGCGCGGCTCCACCGAAAGCCAGCAACAGCAGCACGATAGCAGTACCGAACTGGCCAAGCAGAACGAACAAGGGTGCAAGGCCAGCGAAGAGCAGGCCTAGGGTAGAGAACGGATGGATACGCGCGAACATCGGTGCCGTGGTACGGGATCAGCGTAGGAATGTTGCTAGCAGAACGCGTGGGTTCGAGCATTTCCACGAGATCGACGAAGTGACCCCAAGGGCTGCCCTGGTCCCGATCTTTGTACCGGCGCCCGACCAAGAGCACAGAGCCTGCTGATGTCCAACGTTCCGATCCCCGCCAAACGAATTCAACGGCTCGAGGTCGTTCTCCTTCTGGTGCTGCCTTTGGGCATGGCCATTCTGACCCTCCTCATCAGCCATTTTGTCCTGAGCTCGTGGTGGCTTGAACTGCTCAGCTTCCTCATGCCGGTCATGCTGGTAGCGGTGCTTGTGCTGCTGGTGGTGTTGGCCTTTCACCGCTCCCCCTGGCCCTTATGGATCCCCTCCATGCTGGCCTTCGTGGTGGCCGTGAAGCCCATGCGCGAGACCTACACTACGAACCGAAACGCCGGTTCACTGCAATCCGACTTCACGGTGATGAGCTTCAATGCCGGGCTCTTCAACCCCTACCGGCCTTACACCCTGGAAGGCGACACCGTGCGGTACAAGGCTTTCTATAGGCATATGCGGGAGCATGTCAGCCCGGACATCCTTTGTATCCAGGAGTTCTACCACTCGCAACGTTCCGATGCGGAGATGGCCGTTGACTCCATCCTGAGGTTGGGTGGATACCACTACTTCTATACGAACCCCAAGTTCAACAAGGACTACGAAGGCACCATCGGGGTGGCCACCTTCTCCAAATTCCCGGCGGTCGGGTCGGGCAAGCTCGAGTTCGGCAGCTCCACGACGTACAGCGGCCACTGGATCGACCTCCGCATCGACGACGACACCATCCGCGTGGTGAACTTCCAGCTGCAGTCGATGAGCATCCGCTGGTCCACCATGGACCCCAACAACGCCCTTCGGAACGTGGCGCTCAACCTGCGCCACATCCACGACCGCCTGCGCTGGGGCTACATCATGCGCAACCGCGAGCTCAGCATCATCGAGGACTTCCTGCGGTCCTGTCCGCACAAGGTGATCGTCTGCGCCGACATCAATGCGCTGCCCTATTCCGACACTTACCAGCGCTTGAAGGACCTTTACGCGAACGCCTTTGAGGAACAAGGTTCCGGCTTCGGGTTCACCTACCACCACGCGCCCTGGTTCATCCGCATCGACAACCAGTTCTTCGATCCGGAGCTTGGCATCGCCTTCTACCGGACGCGGACCGACATCCGGGTAAGCGACCATTATCCGGTGGAGGCGGGATATGTGTTGCCGAAGCGCTTGGGACGCGAGTAAAAGCCGAATGGTCTTCTCTTGGGGAATGCACGTCCCCTCCACTATCCCGATCTCCAGTGGAACGTATCTCAGACCCGGACCGTCCTTCTCTGAATTGGTGGTCCTTCAATCGACACAGCATCATTACCCCCCGTCCACCCACAGTCTGCAGCCCCCACGCGGTACCTTGCCGCCGCTAAGGCAACTGGGGAGTTCCCCGCTGCTTCGCCTTGGTTCCCTGCATGGACACTTCCACCTCGCCTTTTGGCGCCCTTGGCCTTTCCGCCGCCCTGCTCAAGGCCTTGGAAGGCCTGCCCTACACGCAGCCCACACCCATCCAGGAGCAGGCCATACCGGCGGTGCTCTTCGGCAAGGACGTGCTGGGCATTGCGCAGACGGGTTCGGGGAAAACGGCGAGCTATGTGCTGCCCGTGCTGCAACGCCTGATGGAGGAGCGCTGGGCCGTGCAGAACCGGCACGTGCCCGTTCTGGTGCTGGTACCCACTCGTGAACTGGCCGTGCAGGTGGAGACCGTCTTCAACGAATTCAGCGCCGGACTTTCGGAGCCGGTGAAGACCGTGGGGGTGTTCGGTGGCGTCTCCATCAACCCGCAGATGATCGGCATGCAGGGCGTGCAGGTGCTGGTCGCCACGCCGGGCCGACTGCTGGACCTGGTGGACCACAAAGCCGTGCACTTGGCGGAGGTGAAGATGCTGGTACTGGACGAAGCCGACCGGATGCTCGACCTGGGTTTCAAGGACGAAATGGACCGCCTGTTGGCGATGATGCCCCGCAAGCGGCAGAACCTGCTGTTCTCCGCCACGCTGAGCAATGCGGTGAACGCCATCACGCAGGTGGTGCTGCACAAACCGGAAGTGATCCAGGCCAGTAGCGAACCGCAGGAGGTCACGCTGATCCAGCAACGGGCCTTCCGGGTGTCGCCTGAACGCAAAGGCCCCTACCTGCGCTACCTGATCAAGAGCCGGGACATGCAACAGGTATTGGTGTTCACCGCCAGCAGCCACAGCGCCGACCATGTGGCGGACAAGCTGCGGAAGCACGGCATCGATGCCCGCGCCACGCATGGCAAGAAGAGCAACCACGCCCGGCAGGAAACACTGGCCAACTTCAAGGCCGGCAAGCTCCGTGTGCTCGTCACCACCGACCTGCTTTCACGCGGCATCGACATCGAATTCCTACCCTACGTGATCAACTACGAACTGCCCCGGTCCCCGAAGGACCACGTGCACCGTATCGGTCGCACGGGCCGCGCGGAACGACCGGGCGAGGCCTTCACCCTGGTGACGCCGGAGGACCAGCCGCATTTCAAGGTGATCCAAAAGAAGATGGGCCAGTGGCTCACCCTGGAAGGGACCGAGGATGTGGACCTGGCGGGTGTGTGAACGGCGGACAGCGACCGACCTCAGCAGCTGTGAAGCTTAGCTTCGCGATCCCGGTGTCAACACCATCTGCTCGTGTCCTACCTGCTCCAGCCCGACCACCTCTGCTTCACACCATGAGCGCCGAGCGACTGGACCAACTGCGCGCCATGCAGGCCGAGGAGCCTGAGGATGCCTTTCTGCGCTACGCCATCGCGCTGGAGCTGAAACGTCTGGGCCGGATGGAGGAGGCCATCGCCGACCTGGAGGCCCTGCTCCGCGACAAGCCCGACCACGTGGCGAGCTACTATCAGCTGGCCACCTGGCTCGCCGAGCTGGGACGCGTGACCGATGCCGTGGAGACCTGTAATGCCGGATCGCTCCGTGCCCTGGTGCAGGGCGAGCGCAAGGCCCGCACCGAACTGATCGCCCTGCGCGACCAATTGTTGGACAGCGAGGAATGAAACGCAGGACCTGGCTGATCGCGGCGATCGTCGCCTTGCTGCTGCTGGTGCTGGGCGCATGGCGCGTTCATCCTTACCTGGCCATCACTGAAGTGAGCGGCTCACGCACCGTGGTAGTGGAAGGCTGGCTGCCCGTGGAGCTGATCCCAGAGGCTGCTGCGGAGATCGGGCGGCGGGGATATGACCGCATCTACACCACGGGGACGCTGAGGCCATTCGCGTACTATCTGGATCAGGACGAAGCCTTGGTGATCACGCTCAATGGCGCGGTCCGTGGCGAACTGATGGTGAATGCGAGCGGGATCGATGGAGCGCAGCTGGTGCTGATCGCCAACGGCGACACGATCATGGACCAGCAGGTCAGCGGAGCACCGACGGAACTGTTCGCGAGCCTTACCAGGCCTGCGACCCGATTGGAACTGCACAGCAGGCATCCGCGGACGCTGGACAGCGGTACACGCAACCTGTTCATCAAGGACCTTCGGATCAATGGGCGGAACGTGCACGGACTTCCCGGACAGGTGCAGTTCCTGCGCGCATCAGGAGCCCTGGAGCCGGGCTGGCCCACTTTCGCGGAAGCAGCGGCAGCGCGCCTCGTGCGTGCGGGGATCCCCAGGCAGCACATCACGGCGGTGCCCAGTGCGCAGGTGGACGACAGCCGCACCCTGGCGAATGCAGGGGCCTTCGCCGCACGCGCCCATCAGGACGAATTGGATGCCGTGGACGTACTGTCGATGGGCGTGCATGCGCGACGCTCACGGAGAACATATCAGGATGCCTGTGGAAGCGGCGTGCAAGTAGGCGTGGTGGCCCTCCCCGACCCGGCCACACCGGCAAATGGCTGGTGGAGAAGTCCGCTGGGCTGCCTGCGGGTGGCGAAGGAACTGGTGGGGCTGCCTGCCTCGCAGGTCCTCAACGGCACTGTGGAACCGTGAGCAGTGCGGATCCCTATCTTGGGATCATGATCGAAGCTCGCCGGCCGGCCTTGGAGGAAATGTCTCCCTTCTACCACGGTTACGTAACCCGCATGGAGGGCACGGACCTTTTCAGTGCCTTGGAACAGAACACCAAGCAGACCCTCCGAACACTGGGAACGATCACATCGGAGCGGAGCCTTCACCGCTACGCCGCAGGCAAATGGAGCCTGCGCGAGGTGGTGCAGCACCTCACCGATTGCGAGCGCATCATGGCCTACCGCGCCCTCTGCTTTGCGCGGGGCGAACAAGCCTCGCTACCGGGATTCGATGAGGATGCCTACGTGGCGAACGCCGATACGGACCGCCGCTCCTGGGCCGAGCTCACCACCGAATGGCGCACCGTAAGGGCCGGCACCATGGACCTGTTCCAGAGCTTCACGGACGGGATGCTCGTGAGGTGGGGCACGGCGAACGGGGGGCGCGTGACGGTGCGTGCGCTGGGCTGGATCATCGCCGGGCATACCGCCCATCACCTCACCGTGATCAACGAACGATACCTCTGAAGCCATGGCCGCACGCAGCATCCAGCAGTGGTTCGACGCCTACGGCGAAAGCCACCGGAACCCCACCAACAAACTGATCCACTGGATTTGTGTGCCCACCATCTACTTCTGCGTGGTCGCACTGCTCTGGAGCATCCCTGCATGGCCCTCCACACCCTGGCTGCCCAGCGGTTGGGCTGCGATGGCCACAGTGCTGCTCGTGGCCTTGTTCTACCTGCGCCTGTCCATACCCATCATGTTCGGCATGGCGCTGTTCAGCAGTCTCTGCCTGCTGCTCAGTGCCTGGCTGGCCACCCATGCTCGCTGGCCTTTGTGGTCCATCGCCATCGCCCTTTTCGTGGCCGCCTGGATCGGACAGTTCTACGGCCACAAGGTGGAGGGGAAGAAACCCAGCTTCCTGGACGACCTGCAGTTCCTGATGATCGGTCCGGCCTGGCTGATGGGCTTCATCTACCGCCGCCTGGGCATCGGCTACTGAACGATGCGGTGGAAATAGCGCGGGCTATGGTCCTGCGCCCGCTCCGGATGCAGGATCTTGATCAGGTCGAGCAGGACCATGTCGGGTTCCAGGAGGGCCTGACCGAAGACATCGGCTGCTTCGCTGTTGGCGTAGAACCCGCCCTGTTCCACCCCGCGTGCATGTGCCAGTCGTTCATCGCCGCCCATCAATGCGCGGGCATCCGGCGGTGAGCGCAGGGCGACCACCAGTCCCACATGGTCCACTTCATCGGCCAGGGCCATCATGCCCTCGATATCCACCGGAGGGTTCTCCCGTAGCGTGGTGTCCTTCGCCCACGGTGTGCCGCCGGCATCACGCAGGGTGCGCACCATATAGCTGTTCCCTGCTGCGGCATGGAATCGGCCCTGCCAGGTGCTGCCGAAGAACACCACGGGACGGGTGGTCACGGTATACACCCGTTGGGCGGCCTCATCGTAGCGTGCTTCGATCGCGGCGAACAGGGAATCGGCCTGGGCCTTCCTCCCCATCACGGCACCGAAGAACCGGATCCATTCCGCACGGCCCAGCGGGTGCTCTTCAAGGTATTCCGTGACCGGAACGGTGAGGACACCTTCGGCCCGAGGAGCGCGGTCGGCACGACCGAAGGGCTGGTCGAACAAGGCATCCGGCCTCAGCATCATCAATTGTTCCCGGTCGAAGCGTTCACCGTTCACCAGTTCCACCACCCGTCCATCGGTTATGCGCTGACGCAGGGAAGCGTCCCTCACCGCGTCCAGGTATGCCGCAGCAACGATATGGTCGGTCAGGCCCAGGGCACTGATGTAGGGTATATGGGTGGTGCTCATCACAGCCACGCGCTGCCAAGGTGACGCTGGAAGGTCGATCACGGCCAGCGTATCGCCCGTTCCACCGGGTCCGAAGACCAATGCGCGCAGTTGATCACCCTTGGTCTGAAGACGGAAAAAGCGGGCGTGTGCGTTCGCCTCATCCGACCAGGCATTGTCCGTTGGAGGCTGCGAACGCGGACCGCAGGACGACAGGATGGCGGCTGTGACCAGTACCGACCACTTCATCGCAGCTCACGGATCATCTCCAACAAAGCCTCGCGGATCGTATCCCGCCCTTTGGCGATGCCCCAGGGCTGTTGCTCCACTTCGTGGTGGGGCCGTTCACCATGGTCCATCGGACCCGAAGGCATGCCATCGGGGACGTATCGCATCAGCGGCACATGCAGCTCGATGCCCGAATGTGGCAATACGGTGGTCAGTGCTCGACCACCGGTGAAGCTCAACGCATTGGAACCCACCTCCTCGCCGACCACACGGGCCCTGCCCGATCGTTTGGCCAACATCACCAAAGCGGCACCGGCATCACGGGTCATCCCATCGCAGACCACATAGACCTTGCCCTGAAAGGCCTTGGCCATGGGCTGAAGGGTGAGCAATCGGGTATCATCCGGCCGCAGGTGCGATACACCGTTGGGCCCTGGCACGAACTGGTCATGCACCATGGTGATGTGTTCCGCAGGGATACCCTGCACAGGTCCAAGTTCCGGATCCAAGCTCCGAACGGTCATGCTCTGAACCACCCGGAACGGCGCCTGGGCCACGCTGGCAAAGACCAGTTCGGCTGCTGCCAGATCGCGACCACCGGCACCGCGAAGGTCGAGGACCAATGTGCGCGCCTTGTTGCGGCGGGCATCCTTGAGCATGGCGGCAAGGAACTTGTCGGGACGGATACCCGCTGCTGCGAGGGTATCCAGGTCCAGTGTCCGGAGGGTGACCCAGAGGGCCTCGCTGTCCTGGTCACGGAACACGCGCCACGAGTTCAGCCCGACCCCATTGGGTTTGCGGGTCCTGGCCATCTCCTCCCCGGTCATGGCGAAGACCGTCTGTTCCGCCTCGCTGCCATCAGTTGTGCGATAACGTACGGTGAACGAGTTGGATGTATCAATGAACCGTCGATACAGCCAGGGGAACTCCTTCTCCATCCTTCTCACACGCAGCGTGCTGTTCAGGCCATCCACGGTGATCATGCGACCCAGACGTTGGAGAATGTGCTCGGCGCTGTGTCCGTTGATCGACAGGATCTGCACGCCGAGGGGAAGGCTCCTGAAGCCTTTCAGCTCCTCTTCCAAATAGATGCCGTCGTTGAGGATGCTCACCTTGATGGGGATCACGGGCAGTTCCTGCTCGATCCGTCCCCGCTGAGCGGCGGGCAGATCGGGGTAGCAGTGTGCATCGCCGACCAGGTGGAACAGCGGCATGAGGGCGTTGAGGAAAGCCTGCCTGTCCAGCGGAACGGTGATACTGTCCCGCACCTGGTCCACGGCGCGGTCAAGTCCGGCCTGGGTGGCATAGCGATAGGGATCGGGGTGCGCGCGGTGAAGGATATCCCGGATCACTTCCAGGTCGGAATGCAGCTTTTCAGGGTAGAACGGTCCGCCCGTGTTGGATCCCTGGGCAAAAGCAGAGACCGCCAGGACAGCACCGACCAACAATGAACACGTTCTCATCCTCCTCATGACCTCGGAAAGGGCGGCAAAGGTAGCCGAACCGGTGGCGCAGGTCTTCGATAGCGCTCCAAGATCCGGGCCGTTACCGAACGAAGAGGCCCCTCCGTTCCCGGAAGGGCCTCCACGATGAATGATAGTGGGATCAGGCCTTCACCGCGACCTTGGGTGCCGCCGCCATGATCTCAGAGCTGGCGCCCTCCTTGTACTTCTCGAAGTTGGCAACGAACTGACCGGCCAACTTCTCGGCGGTGCGGTCGTACTCGGCCTTGTCAGCCCATGTGCTCCGCGGATCCAGGATCTCGTCAGGCACGTTAGGGCAAGCCAAGGGGAAATTAACACCGAAGATGCGGTGCTCCTTGTAATCCACGCTGTCCAGTTCACCACGCAATGCTGCGGTGATCATGGCGCGGGTGAAACGAAGTTTCATACGCTCGCCGGTCCCGTATGCGCCACCGCTCCAGCCGGTGTTCACCAGCCATACTCGGACGTTGTGCTCCTTCATCTTCTCACCCAGAATGTCGGCGTACTTCGTGGGGTGCAGGGGCAGGAATGCCTTGCCGAAGCAGGCGGAGAAGGTGCTCTGGGGTTCGGTCACACCCGTCTCGGTTCCCGCCACTTTCGCAGTGTATCCGCTGATGAAGTGGTACATGGCCTGACCGGGGTTCAGCTTGCTGATCGGGGGAAGCACGCCATAGGCATCGCAGGTCAGGAAGAAGATGTTCTTCGGGTGACCGCCCACACTGGGTTCAGCGATGTTGGCGATGTGGTGGATGGGATAGCTGACGCGGGTGTTCTCGGTCTTGGTACCATCAGAGAAATCCACCTTGGTGGTGCCTTCCTCGAACACGATGTTCTCCAGGATGGCACCGAACTTCACGGCATCCCAGATCTGGGGCTCCTTCTCGGCGCTGAGGTCGATGCACTTCGCGTAGCAACCGCCTTCGAAGTTGAACACGCCCTTGTCGCTCCAGCCATGTTCATCGTCACCGATGAGCTTGCGCTCGGGATCGGCACTGAGGGTGGTCTTTCCGGTGCCGCTGAGGCCGAAGAACACGGCGGTGTCACCATCGTTGCCGATGTTGGCACTGCAATGCATGCTGAGCACTCCGCGTTCCTGTGGCAGCACGTAGTTCAGCACGGTGAAGATGCCCTTCTTGATCTCTCCGGTGTAGCCGGTACCGCCGATGAGGATCATCTTCTTGGTGAAGTTGATCACGGCGAAGTTGTGCTGGCGTGTGCCGTCGATGGCCGCATCGGCGCGGAATCCCGGTGCATTGATGATATGCCACTCGGGTTCGAAGGTGTCGAGCTCGGCGGCAGTTGGACGCAGGAACATGTTGCCGGCGAACTGGGCGCTCCATGGCTGCTCGGCCACCACACGGATGTTCATCCGGTAGGTGGGGTCGGCGCAAGCGTAGGTATCCTTGATGTACACATCGCGCTCCATGAGATAGGCGCACATGCGGGCATGCAGGGCGTCGAACTTGGCCTGTTCGAATGGGAAGTTCACGTCACCCCACCAAACGGTGTTCTCCGTCTTGGCATCCTTCACGCAGAACTTGTCCTTGGGGCTGCGGCCGGTGAATTCGCCCGTTTCGATGGCGAGTGCTCCGCTGTCGGCGAACACACCCTGACCGTTCACGATGGAATGCTCGACCAGTTCAGCGGGTTCGAGGTTCCAATATGCGTCGCCTACATGGCCCAGGCCGATCTTTGAAAGGTCGGCGTTCTTCGGTTTATGACCGAACTCGTTCATGTTCCTTAAGGTTGAGAATGGGACCGCAAAAGTAGGTCCTTCCACGTTTGTACAACTAACGGACATCAGGTCGCCGTACAGCGGATATCAACAGGGTGGCCCAGCCCCCCATCAGCAGCAGGCCCCCGAGCGGGGTCATCGGACCCAGGATGGACCCTATCCCATGAAGTCCGGTCAACTCCCTGGTGCTCAACAGGTAGATGGAGCCACTGAAAAGCAGGATACCACCCAGGAACAGACGGTATGCCCAACGCACAGAGCCCTGACCAAGGCGCTCCGACAATGCGGCCACCAACAGGATCCCAAGGCCATGGTAGAACTGGTATTCCACGGCGGTGTGCCACTGGGCCAGTGCCTCCGGTGAGAGCCTGGCACGCAGGCCATGGGCCCCGAAAGCGCCGGCCGCCACGGCGATCAGCAAGAGCAAAGCGCCGATGGCGATCCGTTGATCCTTCATGAACAAGTGAGGGTGCTGAGGGGTGAGATCAGGGGCACAAAGGTCGGACCGAAAATGGGAAAGCCCCCGTTGCCGGAGGCTTTCCACCTGATCTCGTGTTGGGGCTTACTTGCCCATCTTGTTCATCTCGGCCTCGAAGGTCTCCTTGAACTTCTCGTAGTCGTAGTCCACGCGGAGGCGTTCGTCGTTGGTCAGGCGCTCGTTATAGGCGGCGAGCAGGTCCTGGGCGCTCAGTTCGATGGCGACGTAGGTCTTGTAGTTACCGGTGGCGTTCACCGTCGCCTGCTTCTCGCAGATGATCTTCACACCCTTGAGCTGTTGGTCGACGACTTCGCGGGAGAGGCCTTCGTAGCGCTCGGCCACTTCCTCCCGGTTGTTCACCTCGCGGCTGTTCACGTAGCTGTCGATCACCCGCTTGATCTGCGTGTTGATGTCGGCGGCGAGCAGGCCACGGGCAGCGCTGAGGGCCTTGTTCTTGGCCGTCATCTGATCGAGGCTCTCGCCCACGGCGTTCTGGCGGAAGACCTTGTCGTTGGTGAAGAACTCGGGGCCCGAGCACATCACCTTGATCTCGGTCTCGCCGGAGGGCATGGTGTCGGTCACGACCTCTTTTTTCTTTTTGCAGGCGGTCAAGGCTCCGGACAGCATCAGCGCCGTCATCAGGACCGTCAAGGGGCGGTTGGTGTTCAGGATGTTCATGGTTGTAGGACGTTGATGGTGTCTGTTGTTGGTGCTTATTCCAAAGGCGTGCCAAACTTCGGCAAAGCCCGTCAAACTTAGAAAAGAGCGCTCATCATGGCGGGGATGAGCTCCTTGCGGACATCGGCTGCGGCCTTCTTGTAGGCATCCAGCCCGGCCTTGTCATAGGCCAGTTGCACACCCTTGACCGCCTGTTTTCCGCCCTCATGCACCACGTCCTGGCTACGCCGGTCACGCACGGTGTAGGTCACATCAAGGAAGGCGGTGAAGAACCCGGCGGATTCCCCACCCTGCCTAGTGGTGGCATTGAGGTTCAGGAGCAGGTCCGCATCAGCTTCGCGGTCCACGAAGCGGAAGCCGCGTTTGGTCATCTCCTCGCGCACCGGCATGGCCACCCCGGCGTCGCCCACAGCCAAACCCAGGTTGGTCTCATTGGCCCGCATGAAGACCTTGGGCATGGTCAGTTCAATGATGGCGCGTTTCTCCGGCACGGTGAGACTTGCCAGCAGGGCCTTTACCAGCGGCGGTTCCAGTTCAGCGCTCACCAGACGGTCGATGTCGAGCTTGACGAGCACCTCCTTGACAGCTGCCGACACGTCCACACGCTGTATGGTGGTGCGGAGACGTCCCTCAGCATCCGTGCTCTTCAGTTCCACTACTGGGCCACTGATACCGGAGTACGAGATCGATACCGGCAGTTGGATGAGGTCCTGTGGGGTGCCGCCATTGCGGTAGGTGGCGCTTACCATCAGCTCACGCTTGAACCGGTTGCCATGGTCCAGGATACAGCGCTCGGGCAGGATGGAGAACTGCACGCTGCTGGTGAGGCGCTGCAGATCAGCATACAGTTCATTGACCAATGGCACTTGCTTGCCGTCAATGTCCACCAGGTCGTTCTCGCCCCAGTAGGCCTTCATGGCGATGAGGGCCCGCAGGTCCTGGTCCACCGCCCCGCGCAGGTCGCCGGTACTGAGACTGGCGCGCGACCGGGCGTACAGGTCGGTGGCCGTACCGATGGCCTGTGCCTTGCGTTCGGCTTTGATCCGGGCATGTTCCGCCTTCGACAGGCGATAGTAGGTCCAGGTCTCGTTGGCGTTCTCCCAACTGTCCACCAGTTCGAAGCCTTCGATCTGCTCGCTGGTGGTGGTGCGCACGGTGTTGGTGAAGGTCTCGTCGAACTGTGTCCTGCGGTCAAGGGTGTACAACAGACTATTGCCTTCCACGTTGACGCTGATCTCGCTGGCCAGGTCGTTCAGCGCGTTCTTTTTGGCGCTCTCCTGATGGTCGGGCCGGCTGCGGGGCGCCATGCCGACACCGACGTAGTAGGCTGACGATACCGGCCGGGAAGAGACCCACGCCGGGCGCTGGGGGGCATCGGGCACCGGTGTCACCACGGTCTCCTGGCGACCCTTGCAGCCCAGTAGGACAGCGATGAGGGAAAGATGGATGAGCGTTCTCACGGCAGTCGGCTGCTGAGGTCCTGTTGGATGTCGGATGCCATGGTTGAGCAGGCCGTGCGCACCAGTTCAGACCCGAGCGTGGCGATGTTCTTCATCTCGCGCGGTGCGGCAAGCAGTCCGCGAAGGTCACGGCGCGTGCGGTCAGCAGCATCCACCAGGCCGTTCTTTGCGGGGAACAGCGCATCGGCATTTCCGTCGTAGGTGGCGTAGTAGACGTGGTCCTCGGCCTGTTTGTCCATCACCTTGCTGGCCAGCACCTCCCCGGTCTCCAAGGATACCAAGCGATAGGAGAAGGACATGACCACTTTGTTCTCCTGATAATATTCACTGTAGCGCACGGGTTTGTACTTGGTGATGAAGTACTTCTCGCCGGTCTCCTTGTTCACCTGTTGAACGCGGTAGCTCTCGAAACCATCCTTGGTGCTGCGACGCAGGGTGCCTGGTTCCTCACGGAAATCGATGACGGATCCCATGAGCACGGCCTGTGCTCCGATGAGGTTACCCACCCGCACGGCGGTCTGTTCATCCACGACCCCACTGAGCCCCAGGCGCTGTTCCTCCAGGATCCGATCGATGTTCTCCCTGTCCACCACTTTCAGGAATGGATCATTGGTCTCCAGCAAGGAGGTCATGGCATGGGCCTGCACGCGGGAGGTGATATCCGCGCGCTTGGTATCCGAGGTGAACGGTAGCACGGCGATGGTGTACTGGCCCTTGGTCAGTGCCTGTTGGCGCAGCGCGGAGGCGTCCTTATAGGAAGCATCCTTCTCCACCACCCTGCTCAGCTCATTGTAAGCCTTTCGGTAGCGCCCTCCCTCCAGGTCGGACATGCCGGCCCGGTAGAGCGGTTCCAGATAGGCCACCGCCTGCAGGCTGCTGGCATCCTTGTAGTTGGGTTCAAGCTTCGCGATCTGGGTGAACACCTGCTCGGCCCCGCGGAAATCCTGCTTGGCCAACAGAGCCTGACCTTGATCGTACAGATCGACAAGGTGCTCGCCCTTCACGCGATCGAAATCGGCCTTGTAATGGTCCGGCACTTCGAGCACCACGCTCAGGCGTTGCACCTGTTCCTGGTAGCGCTTGGCCTCCAGGTAGGCCGCCACGGCCTCGCCCTTGCTGCCGCCCATGGCCATGTTCTTGAAGAAGATACTGAGCTTGTCGTTCAGCACCTGCTGACCGGTCTTCTTCAGGCCGATCTTGGCGTCAACGTTCTTGCTGTTGCGCTGAACGGACTGCAGGTACATGTCCGCCGCTTCGGCGTACAGACCTGCCTCATCAAGCTTCTCGGCCTTCTTTGAGAAGGACTTGGAACCACTGCAGGAAACGACCAGAAGGGCCAGTGCCAGGATAGGTGCTATGCGTGTCGTGCTGCGCATGGTCCACGTGTTCGTTGCCTTGTGATCGCGGGTCAGCGGGCTTGGATATATTCGTTCAGTTCGTCCACGGAGCTCTCAAAGTTGAACGCGTCGTTCACCTTGTAATAGTTGCCGATGTCATAGGTCCGCTCGTAGGCGTATTTGGCGAAGTCCAGTTTGGTGTCCTCAAAACCGAACACGCCCATGATGCCTTTCACCTGCTCCACCGTGAAGCAGCGGTCGCGCCCGATCTGTTTGGCCATGGTCATCTTGGTCTCCTCGAAGCCTTTGCTTTCGATGCTCGCCTTCGCATCGGCGAACTCGGTATTGCTCATGGGCCAGGCACAGCCGATGGGACCGGAGTAACCGGGCATCCGGTACACTTCGGGTTCCTTCACAGGAGCAGGGGCATCCACTACGGCCGGAGCAACAGGCTTCATGGTACCACTCGTGGTGGTCGTGGTGGTTGTCGTGGTGCGTACGGTGGTGTTCGTGGTATTGGTGGTGCCCACGCCGGTGTTCATTCCGCCTTCATCCACTTTCACGGACATGTTGAAGCCCACGCCGTTCACACCCATGTTGATGTTCACGTTCTCGCCGGTGCCCATCCCATCACCTTCCTCCACCTCTTCCACCACGGTCACGGAGGTCACCTGTTCCACACCACCGACATCGATGGTCTGATCCACACCCTGGGTATTGGTGGTGGTGGAGATGGTAGTGGTTGAACCGGGCGTTGCGGGGACATCCTCCACGAAGGTCTCCGGTTTCGGCTTTGCGGGCTCGGCCTTGGCCGCAGTACCCAGCTCGGCTTCACCTGTCGGGCGCAGCACCCGCTCGCCCTTCTTGTTCGTGGTGATCATGACGGTGTACTCCTTCCCGAGCTCGAAGTAGCCTGGTTTCTTCATTTGCGGGATCGCAGCGTCCTCGAATTTCACCATGACCATGGGCGACTCCGTGCGGATGCCGGTGGCCACTACCCGTGATGCTGGCTGGGCGTTCTTGATGTCGCCATCGATGATGAGGGTGAATTTGGCTCCGTCGTCGGTGAAGAACACGAGGTCGGAGGTCTGTGCCTGCGCGGTGAACAGGGTCACCAGGAACAGGAAGGTGAGGGTAAGATGTCGCGTCATGGTAGTGGGATGGGTTGCGAAGTTAGCCGTTGCGTCGTGGCAGGCAAGCCCTGTGCCAAAGCGTGGAAAGTCGCGTTCATCGGGCCTGGATGATGGATTTCGGTCCATGATGTGACCGCCCCCCAGCGGGCTTTCGCATCTTCGCGCCTCCATCCATACTTCGCCGGAGCAACGGCATCCACCATGCGGACCATCCTCATCCTCGGCGCCGGGCGTTCGGCCTCCTCCCTTATCCATTACCTCATCACCCATGCCGACCAGCAGGAATGGCGCGTCACTGTTGCCGACAAGGATGCGGCGAGTGCAGCGCGCATGGTGCATGAAGGACCGACCGTGGCGACAGGGATGGCGCTGGATGCCACCGACCCGGAGGCCCGCACAGCCGCCATCGCCCGGCACGACCTGGTGATCAGCATGCTTCCCGCGTTCATGCACATGGACGTGCTCAAGGACTGCGTGCGACTGAAGAAACACGTGATCACACCGAGCTATGTGCCCGATGCCCTGTGGGCGATGGATGCCGAATTGAAGGCCGCCGGGCTGATCGTATTGAATGAGATGGGCCTCGACCCCGGTATCGACCATATGAGCGCCATGCGCATCCTGGACCGGATCCGCCGGGAGGGTGGACGGATGGAGGCCTTCGAAAGCTATTGCGGGGGGTTGGTGGCTCCCGAGAGCGACGATAATCCGTGGGGCTACAAATTCAGCTGGAACCCGCGCAACGTGATCCTCGCCGGGCAGGGCGGTTCGGCCAAGTACATCCGTGATGGCGTTACGAAGTACATCCCCTACCACAAGCTCTTCCAACAGACCGTGCGCATCGCGGTGCCGGGGCTCGGGAGCTTCGACGGCTATGCCAACCGCGACTCGTTGAAATACCGGAAGGCCTATGGCATCGAAGATATCCCGACACTTGTGCGGGGCACCTTGCGAAAGGCCGGGTACTGCGCCGCGTGGGATGCCTTCGTACAACTGGGTTGCACGGACGACGGGTTCGCCATGGAACTGGCCGCCGATGCCACGTGGAACGACTACCTGGACGCCTTCCTCCCCCACCACGCTTCACTGGATACCCGCGCGAACCTGGCGCACTACCTCGGCCTCGCCCCCGCCGGTGAAGTGATGCAGAAGCTCGACTGGTTGGGCCTGTTCGGTCAGGAGAGGATCGGCGTGGCCGGCCTTTCCCCGGCCGCCACCCTGCAGAGCCTGCTGGAGCGCAAGTGGAAGCTGCGACCCGACGACAAGGACCTGGTGGTGATGTGGCACCGGTTCCGGTACAGCGTGGAAGGCCAGCATCAGGAGATCCATGCTTCCTTGGGCGTGATCGGGAATGACCAAACCCACACGGCCATGGCCCGCACGGTAGGCTTGCCGATCGCGATGGCCTGCAAGCTGGTCCTCAACGGCAAGGTGGAGGACCGGGGCGTGCTGTTGCCGCTCGTGGCCCCCATCTACGATCCCATCCTGAACGAACTGGAGAAACACGGGGTGGTGTTCGCCGAGGAGGAAGTGGAATGAGCGAAGGGTTCAGAAACCCAGCATCAGGTCGCTGATCAAGGCACGGTACTCCGGCGAGTAGTCGAAAGGACCCGTGGCTTCGATGGTCAGCTCCTCCTCCTTCACGGGGCGACGGCTCCGATCCAGCTCCAGAAGCACTCGTTTCGCCGGCCGATGCGCCACATAGCGCACGGTGCAACGCCTGACCGGTGCAAGATCGATGCGCGCGGCCTCGCGGATGAGCTCCTGCTCCCTGTTCAGGGGAATGATCACCGCGAAACGTCCGGCGGGTGCCAGCAGCCGTCCCACGATAGCGACCAGCTCGGGGAACAGCAATTCGTCGCTGTGCTTGGCCAGGCCGATACGCGGATCGGGCGAGGCGGAGTAACCGGAATAGTAAGGCGGGTTGCAGATGATGAGGTCATAGGGCTCCGAGGCGCTCATGCGGCGCGCATCCATCCGATGGACCCGCAGGCGATCGGCCCAGGGACTTGCTGCACAATTCTCCGCCGCCTGGCCGGCCGAGTCATCGTCGATCTCCACGGCATCGATCTGCGCGGTGGGTGCACGCTGGGCGGCGATGAGCGCCAGAAGCCCGGTGCCCGTACCGATGTCCAGGATGCGCGCGGCACCTCGGTGGTCCACCCAGGCACCGAACAACACACCGTCCGTGCCCACCTTCAAGGCACAGCGGTCCTGTTGAACGGTGAACTGCTTGAAACGGAAGGATGGTTTGGGCATTCTATCCTTCGACCGTTGATCAATGGAGGTGGACCCAATGTGTAGACGCTACAGGTGCGGACCTAAGCATGTTGGTGGGTGCTGAAGGGCATTCCGGAACTAACCGCGATACAGATCGATCAGACCAGGCGGCGTGCGCACCAGCAGGGTATTGGTCTCGGGGTCAATGCCGATGATCATCTCCTCCGCGAGGGGCACCATCACCTCCTGCTCACCGTGCAGGATCACCAGCACAGGGTTCTTGTCGGTTCCTTCGATGCCGGTCACTTCGCCCAGGTCGCCATGCTCCTCATCGGCCACCACCATGCCGATGAACTCCTCGGGGTCCCAGCTCTCATCGCTCCCGTCCACCAGCATGCCCGGCGGGGCGTAGATATCACGGCCCACCAGGATCGCCGCGCTTTGCGGATCTCCGAAGTCCTCGAACTTCACCAGGATGTCGCGGCCCTTGTCGTGCAGTTTGGAGAAGAAGAAGGGCACCTTCTGGCCTTCGATGTCCACGAAGAAACAGCCGGCATGTACCAGGTCGTCGACGTCCACCTCGTCGAGGTGCACGGTGAGCTCGCCCTGGTGTCCCCAAGGCTTTCCCAGCTTGCCGATGCGTTGCAGGCTTTCGAGGTCCATGGTGGAAAGGTAATCAGGGAGAAGAGGTGTGAACGAAAAAGCCCGCACCTGATGGTGCGGGCTTTCGATGTGTTCGTGTTCAGCTTACTCGGCAGCAGGAGCTTCGCCTTCGGCAGCAGCCTCAGGAGCGGCTTCCTCCACGGGTGCGGGCGGCACGTAGGCGGCGGCAGCGAGCTTGGCGCTCAGTGCGGCGGCCATGTCGGCTGCCTTCTTGGTCTCCGTAGCGATGCGCTCCTTCTTGGCAGCATCAGCGCTTTGGGCCAGACCCGACTTCTTGCTTTCGATCTTGGTGTTCTTCGCGTTCAACCAGATATCGAAGCGGCGCTCGGCCTCTTCCTGGGTGAAGGCACCCTTCTTCACCCCGTTGGCGAGGTGGTTCTTGTACACGATGCCCGTGTAGCTGAGGATGGCACGGCAGGTGTCGCTGGGCTGTGCGCCTTTCTGCAACCAGTCCAAGGCCTTCTCGTTGTTCAGCTCGATGAACGCGGGGTTCTGGTTCGGGTCGTAAGCACCGATCCGTTCAATGTATTTCCCGTCGCGTGGTGCACGGGAATCGGCTACTACGACATGGTAGTAAGGCCGGCCTTTTTTGCCTTTTCTCTGAAGGCGGATGCGAGTTGGCATGTCGCGGTGTGTTTGGTTTCCCCGGAATTGGGGGTGCAAATGTGGGGGATCTTCCTGAGAAATCCAAGGCTCGGCCCCTGGCTGCCAGCCACTGACCAATAGCCGCTTACCAAGACCGCCCGGAAGGTGCATCGGGCATTGGACGGCCCGGCGCACCTTTGCAACGATGCGACTTCTTCTACCCGCCTTCCTCTTGGCCACAGCCGCCCTGGCCCAGGCACCTCCGGAGCCCGACCTCATTCCCCGCCCGGCCCACCTGCAGATGGACCAAGGTACACTGGACCTGCGATGTCCGTGGACCGTTCAAGTAAGCAGCGAACGGTACAAGGAATTGGGTGACCTGTTCGAGCAGGAGATCGCGCCCCTGCATCCCGCATCGGACCTCAACTGCCTGATGCCCATGACCATCGCACTGCAGGTGGTGACGCCCGATACCCTGTTGCCACCCGAATGGTATGCGTTGGGGGTGATGAGGGACGGGATCGTGGTCTCCGCCACCACGGAGGAAGGCTTGTTCCGGGGCACACGCACACTTATCCAGTTGTTGGAACAAGGCCAGGGGTCGGCCTCCCTCCCCTGCCTGTCCATCACCGACCAGCCCCGTTTCCCCTGGCGCGGCATGCACTTGGACGTGTGCCGCCACTTCTTCCCCGTAGTATTCGTGAAGAAGTACATCGACCTGCTGGCGCGGTACAAGATGAACAGCTTCCACTGGCACCTCACGGAGGACCAGGGCTGGCGGATCGAGATCAAGAGCCACCCGAAGCTCACCGAAGTGGGGGCCTGGCGGAAGGGCAGCCAGGTGGGACCCTACAGCCGGCGCGAGTACGACAGCATCCCCTACGGCGGCTTCTACACGCAGGACGAGATCCGCGAGGTGGTGGCCTACGCGGCGGCGCGGCACATCAACGTGGTGCCCGAGATCGAGATGCCGGGACATGCCATGGCAGCACTGGCGGCCTACCCAAAGCTGGGCTGCACCGGTGGTCCGTATGAAGTGCAGCGCGGCTGGGGCGTGTTCGAGGACGTGTTCTGTGCGGGCAACGACAGCACCTTCGCGATGCTCGAGGAGGTGCTCACCGAAGTGATGGACCTCTTCCCCAGCCCGTACATCCACATCGGCGGTGATGAGTGCCCGAAAGAGCAATGGAAGACCTGTGCCAAATGCCAGGCGCGCAAGAAAGCGGAAGGCCTGAAGGACGAGCACGAGCTGCAGAGCTACTTCATCCAGCGCATCGAGAAGTTCGTGAACGCCAAGGGCCGCAAGATCATCGGCTGGGACGAGATCCTGGAAGGTGGCCTGGCACCGAACGCCACGGTGATGAGCTGGCAGGGCACCGAGGGCGGCATCGCAGCGGCTCGGAGCGGTCACTATGCGGTGATGAGCCCCGGCAGCCATTGCTACTTCGACCATTACCAAGGCGATCCCGCGAACGAACCGTTGGCCATCGGCGGCTACACCACGGTGCAGAAGGTGTACAGCTATGAACCCATTCCCGCAGAACTGAAGCCTGAGGAGCACAAGTACATCCTCGGCGCGCAGGGCAATGTGTGGACGGAGTACATCCTCACCAGCGAGCACGTGGAGTACATGGCCGTGTCGCGCATGCTGGCCTTGGCTGAAGTGCTTTGGACACCGAAGGAGAAGCGGGATGAGGCGGACTTCATCAAGCGCTTAGAGGCGGAGTTCTTGAGGCTGGAGGCGATGAAGGTGAACGCGAGCAAGAGTATCTATCAAGTGCGGATCACTCCCAAGGTTGGCGAAACACCAGGGCAGATCTCAATTCACCTAACCACGAATGGAGAAAGGCAGATCCGCTTCAACATCGTGGAGGGTCAGTACGACATGACAATTGACGGACTGGGTACCTACGAAGCCCCATACTTGATCAACAGAAGTTGCAAAGTCCATGCTTTCACCGCTCATGGAAGTGACACTGGGCCCATGTCGATCAAGTCTTTCCGCTTCAACAAAGCCACCGCACAGAGGATCACCATCAGCGTTCCGCCCAACGAACGCTACGACGAGGGCGGCGCCTTCACCTTGGTCGATGGCATCACCGCACAGGAGAAACGCGTGAACACCGAGTGGCTGGGCTGGCGCGAGGGTGTCACCATCAATGTCGACATGGGCATTGAGCAGGACATCAGCTACATAGGCCTCGGCGCATTGAACGAGACTCATAGCTGGATCCATCTTCCAAAGGAGGTCGAAGTCGCCATCAGTAACGACGGCAAGTCGTTCGAGTCGCTCCTCATCATTGAGCGATGGAACCGGCAAGGCGGTCGGATCGAATTTGGGGAATCGATGAAGAAGCGCGCTCGGTTCGTGCGGTTCAAGGTGAAGCACCCCGGGGCCATACCCGAAGGCTATCCCGGCGCCGGCAGTCCGGCATGGATGTTCCTGGATGAGATCGAAGTGCGATAGGTGCGATCTTTGGATGCATCCAAGGGACCCCAGAATTGACCCGAGCAACGCATCGAGCATGAAAGCGATCCTCACCGCCACCCTGCTGTTCATCACCTGCGCTCTGTGCGCGCAGAACCTGCCTACCGGACAGGCAGGCACCATCTGGAGCCATGCCATCGGCAACTGGCGGAACGGTCCCGTGGTGTACATCACCCCCCTGATCGAGACCACGGAGGCCTTCACCACGCCGCAGCTCATTGCACGCTACAAGGCGGAGTTCCCCGCGTTGAAGGATGTGAGCGACCTGGATGTGCTGCGCTTCGGCACACCCGAGGAAGGCGAGGAAAGCCGCAGGACCTTGAAGGCGAAGTACGGCATGCGCAAGCTGGAAGTGGTGATGCTGGAAATGCCCAAGGAACAGCCCATCACACCATCCCCGGCACAGCCCTGAGCGCATTGGCCGGCACATTCCCGCACCTACCTTGACCGCATGCTTCGTCCGATCGTCCTGTTCCTGCTGATCGCGGCCCGGCTGCCGGACCTGGGAG
>JBGTAJ010000231.1:0-2457 GCA_041749915.1 Flavobacteriales bacterium | reverse complement strand
CATCGTGTTCAAGAAGGTCCCGTTCTCCACCAATGACAGGAACTCCACATCGTTCGTGAAGCCCTTGGGCGCCCATTCCCCGGTGACCACGACCCGTACGGAGTCGCCTGTGGAGAGCGCGCGGTCCAAACGGAACATCCGTTGGAAGCGCGCGCTATCGTTGAGCACCAACTGGGAGTTCGGCACCGCGAAGGTGATGCGCATATGATCTGGCAGGCTGAACCAAAGCGTATCCACCGGAGCTTCACCCTTGTTGGTGAGCATGATCTCCGCGGTGTATCGTATGCTCCGCTCCTCCGGATCGAGGTCCACGGTGATGTCCACGGCGGTGAAGTGTGGAAGAGCGGTGTTGGTGAAGCGCTTGTAGGCCTGTTCGTAGTCCACCTGGAGCGCCTCCGTATCCTGTTCGGTGACCGGTCGGTTCAGGATCCGGGTATTGTAGACGCCGATGAGCAGCAACACGACCCACGCGCCGAATGCGAGTGCTCCCGTCCTCCAGGATCGCTTCCATCGGATCCCCGCGATGCGCCAACGCCAACCCCAGTTGGTCTCACCACCACGCACCACGAAAAGCGAGGCGATGAAGAGCAGGCATACGGCGAAGGCGAGCCAGTAGGCCCGAAAGAATGCCCAGGGCATCATGAACGGACCGAAGCCGTTCATGTCAGAGTACAGTAGGCGCGGTCCGCCATAGAACACCAGCAGGTTCGACTCCACTTTCAGGAATTGCCAGATGAGCGTGTTCACGGCGAAGAGCACCACGAACAACCCGAAGCCGACGTACTTGTGGTGAACGAGCGTTTGGATGGTCAAGGCCACCATGGACCAGAACGCGAACGCGATGACGCCAGGCAGGATGAAGCCCAGCACGTAGGTCATGGGCTGGATGGAGGTATAGCCCTGCGCGAGTTGACCGATCACCCCGATCACGGCCATCAGGGTAAGGACGAAGGCCCCGACGAGGATGAGCGTGCTGAGCTTGGCCAACAGAGGGAGCGAGGTGCGCACGGGAAGCGCGTTCATGATCCCCTCCAGGCCGGCATCGCGATCATGCCACAGGAGTTCACCGCTGTAGAAGGTGATCAGCACCATCACGAACAACATGGACATGCCCCGCAGCATCTCGGCCACGTGGTAGGTCACCGGCCAGCTGTGATTGCCGAAGGCCGAGGTCACTTCGCTCAGGGTGATGGCGGTCATCAGTAGACCAAGACCGGTGATGATCCAGAACACCGGTGTGCCGAGCAGGTCACGCAGGTCGGAGCCTACCAAAGCAAAGAAGCGCCGCCAACTTGCTACCCGCGTATGTTGGAGTTGGACGTGAGGGATCTTCTTGGCTGTCTCGGAGATCCGCGCTTCGTCATCGATCTTGAGGTGACCGGGTCGCCGCCGTTCGGTGAACGAGAAGCGGAGGTAGCCCACAAGGAAGATCACCGCTGCGATCCCCAGCCAGAGAAAGCGGTTCCAGATGAGGGCGCCGCTCAATGGGAGCAGGGCGCTGTTACGCTCATCCACGCTCCAGTAGCGCGTCACCTCATCCAGTGCCTGGTTGGCGAAAGGGTCCAATAGCGCGGCAAGCAGACCATTGTCCACTTCCGTGGAATAGGCCGTGGCGATCACGTTGAGCACGACCAGGGCGATGGACGTGACGAATGCCGCTGCCGCCGAGCGCACCACGGTGGCCACCGCGAACATCACCGCGCTTTGGAACAGGATGCTGGTCACAGCGAACAAGAGGAAGGCCTGCGCATGGACCATCGGATCGTTCGGACCGAAGCGGATGGGGTCGCCCGAAGGGATCCAACTGCCGACGATGAGGCCCGCTGAGATCCCCAGCGTTGGGATGAGGGCCACCATGGTGCTGCCCAGGAAGCGGCCCAGCACGTACTGGCGTTTGGTGACCACCATACTGAACACGATGTCCGAGGTATGGTGTGCGAAGTCGCGGATCGCGGTGGCGTTCACGAAGGCGGTGACCATGGGCAGCCACAGGAAGGCCAGGTTGGCATAGAGGTCGTAGACGTGGGAAGGCGAGTTCACGTGCACCATCCCCGGGCTACCCTTGCCGCCGCTCTCGAACACCGCCAGTAAACAGGCGAATGTGAAGGCCATGCCCAGGAAGATCCACAGCTGGGGCTGACGCAGCCAGAAGCGGAGCTCGAAGTGGATGAGGCGTGTGATCATTCAACGCGTGATGAACCGAAAGCGACCCGATAACGAACGCGATCGAACAGGGAATGCGCAACGGCCCGTTTCGTTACGAACGCAACCCCCATTCGACCGATCAAGTCCGCAACCACTGGACTACCGACCTCACTCAACTTCCAATGACCGATCGTTCCGGTCGACAGTTGCTCACTCCACCTCCACCTTTTTCACGTTGTCCTGCATCACGCGATCGAAGAACAGGTTGTCGCGGTCGATCACGGCCTGCATAGGCTTCTCCTGTACGATGAA
>JBGTAJ010000230.1:0-2869 GCA_041749915.1 Flavobacteriales bacterium | reverse complement strand
GACTTGAAGGAGGCGGGTGTGCCCACGCGACCGATCACTTTCTTGTCCTTCCCGTTGGCCACCACCCGGATGATGGTGCTGGGCAGGTCGGTCACCGGTCCGTCGTACTTGTCCTCCATGCCGAAGAAGCCCAGGGTCTCGGCCTTTTGCAGAAGCAGTGCCATGGTGTCGGCGCTCACCGTTCCGCGGTGCAGGCCCTCGGGTTCCACGAAGTTGCGCCCATCATACAGCACATACCCGCTGCGGTACACCCGGATGCTGTAAGAGGGGCACTGGCCGAAGCAAACAGTGCGCTCCAGCGAAAAGAACAGGGAATCGGCCGTTGCGGCACCGCCGAACTGCGCACTTTTCGTCCCGGCATCCCCCTCGGCCGGCGGCGGGTTGGTGGCGCTCACATCGTTCTTGCTCTTGCAGCCCGAAGCGGCAAGCACCAACGTCATTCCAGTGGCCAGCAGGAGGGTGGTCATCTTCATGGTGGTCCGATGAATGCGGATCGCGTGCCGGAACGAAGGTAGCCCCACGTGGCAGGCCTTTCGCGATCATTTCTTGCGCGCGGCCTGCTGCTGCTTCTGCATGTCCTCCAAGCGCTGCTGCCACTTGCTCTTCTTCTTGGGCTGCTTCATGTTGGCCAGCAGTTGCGCGCGGATCTTGTCCTCGTTCACGAAGAGGTGCTTGAACAGCGTCATCTGCAGGATGCTGATCACGTTGGCCAGCAGGTAGTAGTAGCTCAGGCCGGCGGGCAGGCTGTTCATGAAGAACAGCATCATCACCGGGAAGAGGTACATCATCACCTTCATGTTCGGCATGCCCTGCTGCTGGGGCATCTGCTGGCTGTTGATGGCCGTGTAGAGCACGGTGCTGATGGCCATCAGGATGGTGAACAGGCTCACGTGCTCACCGTAGGCCGGGATGGTGAAGGGCAGCGACAGGATGCTGTCGTAGGTGCTCAGGTCATCGGCCCACAGGAAGCTCTCCTGCCGCAGTTCGATGCTGCTGGGGAAGAACTTGAACATGGCGAAGAGCACGGGCATCTGCACCACCATGGGCACGCAGCCGCTGGCGGGGTTCACGCCGGCCTTGCGGTACAGGTCCATCACGGCCTGTTGCTTCTTCAGCGCGTCGCCGTCCTTGTTCTTTTCGTTGATGGCGTCCATCTCCGGCTTCAGCGCGCGCATCTTGGCGCTGGAGATGAAGTTCTTCCAGGTCAGCGGCATCAACAGCATCTTGATGGCGATGGTGAGCACCAGGATGATGATGCCGTAGTTCCAGCCCCACCCGTCGAGCCAGTTGAAGATGGGGATCACCAGCCACTTGTTCATCCACCCGAAGATGCCCCAGCCCAGGTCAATGATCTTGTCGAACTGAGCGATCTCCGTGCGGCGCAGGGTGCCGTAGTGGTTGGGCCCGAGGTAGAAGCGCATGGGGATGGACACGGCCTCGTTGCGCTCCAGGTCGAAGAAGAGCTTGGCGCTGTACTGCTTGGTGTGCGTGCTGTCCGGCAGGGGCAGGATGGCCACTTCCGATCCGCTGGCCGAGAAGCCCTTGTCGCTGATCATGGCCACTGTGAAGAAGCCCTGCTTGAAGGCGATCCAGTTCGTGCGGCCCTCCAGCTTCAGCTGCTCCTCGGCGGTCTCGCTGAGGTAGTTGCGGTCGTCGCTGAAGTACTTGTAGTAGACGCCGCTCTTCTGGAGCTCGCCATCGCGGTACTTCTCGTTGCTCTTGCCCACCAGGTCCCACTGGAAGGCGATGTCGCGGGGATCGACATCCGTGATACCCACCAGGCGCATGGTGGTGTGCATGAAGTAGGTGGCGCTGTCCAGCGTGTAGGTGATCTCCACGAACTTCGCCGGGTCGCTGGTGGCGGCCTTCAGGCGCAGACCCGTGCTGCCGATGCGCTCGGGGGTGAAGTAGAGCTCGCGGGTGTCCACCTTGCGGTTGCCCAGGAAGAAGTCGTAGCCGTAGTCGCCGCTATCGGGATCGGCCAGCAGCAGCGGGGTCTTGTGGTAGGTGCTGTATTCCTTCAGGCGCATCACCGTGGGCCGGGCGCCCTTGGTGCTGATGCCGATCTGCATGCGCTCGTTCTCCAGCACGATCTCCTCCACGCTGCCCGTGCTGGAGGGGTGGAACACGCCGTACTTGTCCGCGGCGAGGGCCTGACGGAGGCTGTCCTCGTTCAGGCTGTCCGCACCGGCCAGCAGCGTGTCCACCACCTCAGGGACGACGGGTACCGGCTTGGGCAGTTCGGCGGCTGCCTGCTCGGCGCGCTGCTCCAGTTCCACGGCGGCCAGGCTGTCCTGCTGGCGCTGCATGCGGGCGGCTTCCTCGGCAGTAGGGGTGGAATACCAGGTGTAGCCGAAGAGAATGGCGGCGATGAGAACGAAGCCGATGATCGAATTACGGTCCATGCTGTATCCGCCGGTTGTTCAGGGATGGCGGAAGGGCCGCAAAGATAGCCGGATGGGGGAGAGCACATGTGCTCGTGCGGCCATGTGCTCATGTGCTCATGAAATGCCAGTTCCGACCAGCGTTCTACGACTTCCGGCTCAGCGCTCGGGCGAAGGCACATGTGAGCATTTGAGCATGTGCTCATGTGCCCATGAAATGCCGCCACTTGTGGTCGTTTTGCGTAACTGCCATGGCTTCACCGACCTGGCCACAGAATGAGCGCAATACAGTGAAGTGGAACTCAATGAGATCAGCGTCGCATCTCCATCGGATCGAAGCGCCTCTGTCTTGTCCTGGAATAGGTTGACACAAACAACCGACCGAAGATGGGAGTTTCCAAGGAATTCAAAGTGTATCAGACCTACAGCGAGGAGCTGAAGAAGCAGGCCGTGTTCAAGGTGCTCAGTGGAGAACTACGCAAGAG
>JBGTAJ010000229.1:0-17103 GCA_041749915.1 Flavobacteriales bacterium | reverse complement strand
CTCTTGCGTAGTTCTCCACTGAGCACCTTGAACACGGCCTGCTTCTTCAGCTCCTCGCTGTAGGTCTGATACACTTTGAATTCCTTGGAAACTCCCATCTTCGGTCGGTTGTTTGTGTCAACCTATTCCAGGACAAGACATCCCTGACGAGGACCAACACGGTGTGCTGCCACTTGATCGAGCTCAGGTCAGGACCACTGTTCAGGCTTCAATGGCCCGGCAGTGGCACAAATTCCGTCTCCCCCTCGATCGTCGGGAACTGTTGCGCGATCCACCGTTGGCGCGCCTCCTCGATCCGTTCCTTGGTGCTGGCCACGAAGTTCCAGTGGATGAAACGTTCCTCCGGGAATGGCTCTCCGCCGAATAGATAGACCGTTGTGCCGGGTTCCAAGGTGAAGGCACAGAGCTCCGGGCTCTTAGAGACCAGCAGTTGTTTCGCGCCGAAGCGCTGGCCCTCGTTGATGATGGCGCCCTCCAGGATGTACAGGCCGGATTCCCCGAAGAGCTCCTTCCCGATGCTCAGGGTGCACTGTGCGCGGTTCTTGATCTCGATGAGGTAAAGAGGGCTGTACACCGGCACGGGCGACCTTCTTCCGAACGCTTCCCCGGCGATCAGCTTCAATCGCGCACCATCCTGCTCCCAGGCAGGCAGGTCGGCCTCGCTGCTGTGGTGGAAGGAGGGGTCCATCTCCTCCAGGTGCGTTGGCAGGGCCACCCAGATCTGCAGGCCGTGCATGCGCTTGGGCCTTCCACGAAGATGGTCCGGTGTGCGTTCGCTGTGCACGATGCCCTTGCCGGCCGTCATCCAGTTCACCTGCCCGGGTTCGATCTCAATGGCCGTTCCCAGGCTGTCCCGGTGCATGATGCTGCCCTCGAAGAGGTAGGTGAGGGTGCTGAGGCCGATGTGCGGGTGTGGCGGCACATCGAAGTCTTCGCCGTTGGGCATCTCCACCGGGCCCATGTGGTCGATGAAGGTGAAGGGTCCCACCATGCGTTTGCGGTGGAAGGGCAGCAGGCGGCCCACCAGGAAGTTGCCCACGTCGGCCGGGCGTTCCTCGATGATCAGGTCGATGTTGGACATGGTCCGAATGTACATCGCGCGTATCCGTTCATGCGGATCGGCTTGTTCATAACGCGATGCGGGGCCACTTGATCGGCCGGATGCCGGGGGATAGTTTCGCGCCATCCATGGATCCCCTGAAGGTCGTAGAGCTCTTTGCCGGCGTTGGTGGCTTCCGCATCGGTCTGGAACGGGCCAGCGATCGGTTCAGTGTGGTGTGGAGCAACCAGTGGGAGCCGGGCATCAAGCGCCAGGCGGCCTCTGCGGTCTACGTGGCCCGTTTCGGCCCGGAGCACCATTCCAACACGGACATCGCATCGGTCCCGGTGAAGGACATCCCCCGGCATGATCTGCTGGTGGGCGGTTTCCCCTGCCAGGATTACTCCGTGGCGCGCACCTTGAAGCAGGCGGAGGGATTGCAGGGAAAGAAAGGTGTGCTGTGGTGGGAGATCCATCGCATCCTCAAGGCCCGCGCACCGGGTTACATCCTGCTGGAGAACGTGGACCGCCTGCTGAAGTCGCCCACCGGTCAGCGGGGGCGTGATTTTGCGGTGATGCTGGCCTCGCTCGCCGACCTGGGCTATGTGGTGGAATGGCGCGTGATCAACGCGGCGGACTATGGCATGCCACAGCGGCGGCGGCGGGTGTTCTTCCTGGGCTATCATAAAAGCACGCCCATCGGCAAGGCCCTGCTCAAGGAGAAGAAGCCCGAGGACTGGATCATGGACCATGGGGTCTTCGCCGAGGCCTTTCCGGTGGCAGAAGGCAGGCAGGGCCTGGGCAGTGTGGAACTGAAAGGTGACCTGGCGGACATCAGCCGGAAGTTCAACGCCACGAAGAAAGGGGCGAAGACCCCGTTCGGGAACGCTGGTGTGCTGGTGGGGCGTAAGGCCCACAGCTGTTCCGTGGTGCCGGACTACAGCGGACCACGCGTCGTGTTGGGCGATATCGTGCTGCCCAGCACAGCGGTGCCCAAAAGCTACTTCGTGCCGGCCGCCCAGGTGAAGGCCTGGACCTATTGCAAGGGAGGTAAGAGCGAGCAGCGGGTGGATCGCAGCAGCGGATACAGTTACAGCTATAGCGAGGGTGCCATGTCCTTTCCCGATGCCTTGGACAAACCATCGCGCACCATCGTCACGGGTGAAGGCGGCATCTCTCCCTCACGCTTCAAGCATGTGATCCGTACTCCGGAAGGCAAGCTGCGGCGCCTCACCCCGGTGGAGCTCGAACGGCTGAACATGTTCCCCGACGGTCATACCGAAGGGGCATCGGATACCAAGCGGGCCTTCTTCATGGGCAACGCACTGGTCACCGGTGTGATCGAACGATTGGGCAAGGTCCTGGTCTCCCGGGTGAAGTGATCGGTTAAGCATGCGATCCCTGCTCCGCATCCCCTTTGCCTTTGCGGGACGCACATTGCTGGTGTTGTTCGTTGCGGCCATCCTCTTTCAGCTGACCGTGCTGTTCGGGCTGATCCCCACGGAGATGGTCTGGGGCGGGCGCTTGAACGATACAGAGGAACGCACGGTGGGGGCGATCGTCTCCATCACGGTGCTGTTGGTCGCTGTTTGTTTTGTGTTGATCCGGATGAGGGTCATCGGGAAGGGCATTCCAGCGGTGGGACGTTGGGGGCTATGGGCCTTGGCGGTGCTTTTCGCCCTCAATACTGTTGGCAACCTCTTCGCGCTGGATCTGCGCGAGACCCTGATCTTCACGCCGGTCACCTTGCTGGCCGCGGTGCTTTCCTGGCGACTGGCCTGGGGAGATGCTGAAAAATGAGCGTCGAGCTGGTGGGCCGATCGTATCGGTGAGGTGACTGCCGATCCCGCATGCCCTGTCAGGTGCTGCAAAGGGCCACCAGCGCGGAAATCTGTCGGTTGAGGAAAGGTCTGGGACGCAGGCATCATTGTTGACCATAGCTTCACGGTCCCAACACGGTACCAAACGATCCAATGCAGAACCTACGCTACATCGCTCCGGAGCCTTGGCAGAAGCAATTCTCCACGGCGGTCCGCAAGAATGTGAACGCCTATTTCAAGGAACATGGCATCAGCACCAAGGGTGACCACCGCATCATTGTGAAGAGTTTCGTCATGCTGGCCATGTACGTGACACCTTTTGTGCTGATGCTGGCCCTGTCACTTACCGGCTGGTGGGCCATGGCCATGTGGGTGCTGATGGGTGTTGGCATGGCGGGCATCGGAATGGGTGTGATGCACGATGCCGTGCACGGCTCTGCCAGTGAGCATCCCTGGGTGAACAAGCTGATGAGCTGGAGCATCTACCTGCTTGGTGCCAACGTGTTCAACTGGAAGGTCCAGCACAACTTGATCCATCACACGCATACCAACGTAACGGACGTGGACCAGGACATCGCCTCGCGCGGCCCACTGCGTTTCAGCGAGCATGCCCCCTTGCGCGGAGTGCACCGCGTCCAGCATGTGAGCGCCTTCTTCATCTACGGCCTGCTTACGCTGAGCAAGCTGGTGCGCGACTTTTTTACCCTGGCCAAGTTCAACAAGGCAGGCATCACCCAGAAGCACGGTATCGATCCCAGGGGCGAGTTCATTATCCTTGGGCTTACAAAGGCCCTGCATGTGGGGATCCTCGTTGGCCTGCCCATCCTGCTCACTCCTGCACCATGGTGGCTGGCGGTGCTGGGATTCCTGCTCATGCACTTCGTAACGGGTGTCATTCTGGGCGTGATCTTCCAATTGGCGCACGTGGTGGAAGGCGCTGAACAGCCATTGCCAGATGACCGTGGTGTGATACATAGCGAGTGGGCCGTGCACGAGGTGCTGACCACGGCCAATTTTGCACGCAACAACCGCCTGCTGAATTGGTACATCGGAGGGTTGAACTTCCAGATCGAGCACCACCTCTTCCCGCACATCTGCCACATCCACTACCGGAAGATCTCGCCCATCGTGGAGCGTACGGCAAAGGAATTCGGGATACCGTACAATGTGAAGCCCTCCCTGCGGGCAGCCTTGGCGTCCCATGTGCGGCGCCTGCGCGAACTGGGCCGACCCAAGCTCATCCCCATCCCGGTGCGGAAGTAGCCGCAGCGGTCACGACATCGGACCTGTTCACACCACCGCTGCCATCGGGTAGTTGGTGGTGTGGTCCGTTCAGGACCTGCCCCGGAGCAAGGGGGGCGCAGGAATGTAGGTGATGCCAGTGCTTCTCCGGCAGTCGTATCTGAATGAGCTCGCTACTTGGATCCCTGATCACGGGTCCCTCCCCCGCATGGGCCTTCAAGGCAGACGGTTTTTGGCCAGTATCGAAGCTTCCTGCACGTTACGTTTGTGCAAGCTCAATGTTAACTCATGGTGACCATGTTTCCAGCATTGTGCCTCAGTCATTCGATCTGCTTCATATGAACCAAGGAATACGAATTGTGCTGGCGCTGATCGCGTCCGGGATGGTATCGGGGGCGAACGCACAATGCTGCGACTACCTGCTGAACATGAGCGACAGCTATGGCGATGGCTGGAACGGCGGTCAGTTGACCGTGTCGGTGAACGGGTCGCCGGTGGGGACCTTTGCGGCGGTGGGTGGTGGTTCCACGGCAGCGTTCACTATCTGCAATGGCGACCAGTTGTCCCTGACCTATACGTCGGGCGATTGGGAGAACGAGAACACCTACCAGGTCTTCGGCCCTGCAGGGAACTTCGTGTTCGGCGATGGTCCCGATCCGGCCACCGGAACGGTGTTCACCGGGCTGGGTGATTGTGACCAGGTGCCTCCTCCGGGTGGTGTGCCTTGTGCTGCGCTTCCCATTGATACCGTGGATTGCCTGATCGTGGACAACAGTGGTCTGCTGGGTTCCGGCCTGAGCCCGGGTTGTGCCAACTTCCAAGGTGGTGACATCTGGTTCACCATGCCCGTTCCGCCCTCGGGCAACGTGAGCGTTGCCACGGCTTCCACCAATGGATTGAACGACACCGGCATCGCCCTGTGGACCGGGCCCGACTGCACGGCACTGACCCTGCGCGGTTGTGATGATGACGGCGGTGATGACTATTTCTCCCTGCTCTCGGCCTACGAATTGCCGCCGGGGCAGACCCTCTTCATCCAGGCCTTCGGCTATGGTGGGGGCACGGGCACCTTCGAGCTTTGTGTCTCCGACCTGGGGACCGTCACGCTGGAAAGCTCCGAGCTGCCCATCGTGATGATCAACACCCTGGACCAGGACATCCCCTTCGACGGCCGGATCGATGCCGTGATGGACATCAAGTACAACGGTCCGGGCAACCTCACCTCCGTCGGTGACCCTTCCAATGAGTACAGCGGTGCGGTGGGCATCGGAGTGCGGGGAGCCACTTCGGCAGGCTATCCCCAACGACCCTACAACATCGAAACGCGGACGGATTCCGGGACCAACAACAACGTTCCTCTCCTGGGCCTGCCTGCGGAGAACGATTGGTTCCTCCTGTCCAACTACAACGACCGTTCGCTGGTGCGCAATTCCCTGGCCTTCTCGCTGGCCCGCCAGATGGGCGAGTACGCGCCCCGTACGCATCTCTGCGAAGTGCTCATCGACAGCGTGTACAAGGGCATTTACACCTTCGGCGAGAAGATCAAACGCGATGCGGGGCGGGTGGCCATCGCCACACTGAACGTGGATGAGAACACCGGCGATGACCTCACCGGGGGCTATATCCTGGAACAGAACCTCCGTGGTGCGAACAACAGTTTCCAGTCCAACTTTTCGCCCATCGACCACCCGGGCTTCGATGTCCACTTCCTGTATGAGTATCCGGATCCCGAAGTGATCAGCCCGCAGCAGCGGAACTACATCGCCTCCTATGTGGACTCCTTGCAGACCGCGCTGTACAGCCCCGGTTACGATGATCCCGTGACCGGTTACCGAAGCTTCCTCGATGTGCCTTCGTTCATCACTTATTTCCTGGTGAACGAGCTTGCGCGCAACAACGATGGCTTCAAGAAGAGCGTGTTCTTCCACAAGGACAAGAACTCCAACGGGGGGAAGCTCAAGGCTGGTCCGGTGTGGGATTTCGACTGGGCGTGGAAAACGCTCTACGGCTGTTCGATCTTCGAGAACAACGATGGCAGCGGCTGGGCGCATCTGATCAACGACTGCCCCACGGACAACTACTCCTGCGGCTGGTATGTGCGGCTTCTCCAGGACAGCACCTTCAACGCCCAATTGCGCTGCACGTATGAGGACCATCGCAGTTCCATCCTGAGCAACGAGAGCATCTTCGCCTACATAGACAGTGTGGGTGCGTTGGTGCAGAACGCCCAGGCCCGGCATTTCCAGAAGTGGCCCATACTCGGCGTGAGCGGTCCGGCGCCCGAGGTGTTCCCCGTTGCCAGCACCTACGCCGCGGAGCTCGATTCGTTGAAGGGCTGGATCGGCCGCCGGCTCACGTGGTTGGATGCCAACATCCCCGGTCTCTGCGCCAACGTGTCGGTGCGGGAGATGGAGCGCGCTCCGGCTCTGGCGGTCTACCCGAACCCCAGCACAGGGCAGTTCCGTTTCCAGGGCGAGCTGCCGGGCAATGGGCCATGGACACTGTCCGTGGTCGATGTCAGTGGCCGCGAGGTGCAACGCGTAATGTTGGCACCCGGCGCCCAAGGGTTCGATCATACCATTCCCTGGCAGGGAGCCTACACCTATGTGGTCAGGCGCGGGCAGGATGCCGTGCAGCAGGGGCGTTTGATCGTGCTGTAAGTTTCAGCGAGGGCACAAAAGACCAAATGACGAGCGGGGAATTTCAGCCCCATCGCTGGTCGTTGGTGGGTTTCTCGGTGTTAGGGTGCATCCCTGCCATTCTGCTCCGCCATCAAGGCTGATGCGGAATGACCATCGTCAGTGCATTCCGTGCAATGCGGTGCTAGCTTCATGGCATAGCAATACCTGCCAAGATGGAAACGAGCGTTATGGAACACACAGTGAAGTTGGTCACATGGTCGGGTCGTACCTACATGGTTCGGCGCGTGCACGTGCCCTTGAGCAAGCTGCCTGAATTTTTTGCCGAAACCTATCCGGCCATGGTAAGGGCCTTGGCGGAACGGGGGAGCAAACCTCAGGGAAAGCCTAGCGCCATCTATTACAGTGTTGATGCGGAGGGGCGTGATGCCGATGTCGCCGCCGCCATACCCGTGTCGCAGAACCTGCCGGACATACCAGGTTTCGACCAAGTGACCGTCCCCGGTTCCAAGGCGCTGATGGTCGAATATGCCGGACCTTACGAATTCATGGGTGCTGCCTATGATGCGATGGTGGATCGCCTGCGCACCGACCAGTTGGAACCAGGTCTGATGCTGGAGGAGTACCTCTCCGATCCCACTGCTGATACTGACCCCGGGCATTGGCGTACCAACATCATCTGGACGGTGCAGTGAACAACCTGGCTTCCGTTTTACCTAGCCTTCGAACGGAGATCAGGCGGGCCAAGGGGCATCTAGGGGCAAAGCTCCAATAGTCAGGCCTGACTTGGCCACTGGACTTGGATATGACAGCCGGACCTTAGCGCAGATCGCTCATCACCCCTTCGATGGCATCCTTCAGCCTCTCACAGCTGCGGATGGTGTCTGCGAAGCGCTCCGGCCCCATGCTCATGGCATTTTCCCGTACGGCGTCCACGAGGTGTGGAAGATGGGTGCAACGCGGCTCGGTCCCGATGCCGTGTTCCAGTTGTTGGTCGACGTCGGCCACCAGCCCGTCATCCAAGTGACCCTGACGCAGTTCGGTCTGCAGCATCAGCACCGTGCGGCGCAGTACGCGTAGACGGCGGGCCAGGTCCAGGTCGTTCATCGGGTGCGAAGGTCGCGCACTCAACCTTATCGTCGAAAGGCGCGATGCACAAAGGTGGCGACAGTGGCCAGGTCTTCGGGTCGCGATCGTTGGCGCTCAGCGGTGTAGAGATCTGGTGAGCCCGTGCTATTGCCGCTCCTCCAACTCCCGCTCGATCAGCCCCATCAGCGTCATGATGCGCTTCTCCGTGGTGCCATAGATCTTCACCATCCATTCCCGGATGAAGAGGTTGGTGCGAAGTGTACCATGAAAGGTCTTGTCATCCATCAAGGCCGCCACATCGTAGGGCATCCCGCTTACCCACATGGTATCCACCTGCACCTTTTCGTGGATCTGTGGAAGAACATGGTCCATCTGCAGCTTTCCATCCGACTCGAACTCGAGGTTCTTCAAGTAGTCATAGCGCTCCGTATAGAGTGCGGTCACTGTACGGCGCAGGCTATCGTTACGGATCAGGTCGAAGCCGATGCTCTTCAGGTTATCATAGGCCGAGGTGTTGGCCGTGAGCGTGGTATAGCCGAAGATGTTGGCATAGTGCACGCGAAGGCTATCGTGGAAAGGGGTGCGTTCCGTCAGGTGCTTCAGCACGGTGCGGTTACCGCGTTCATAGCGTTGGTTCGCCTCGATGTTGTACCGGCAATCCTTCAGGTCCATGGCGAGGTTCTCGCGCATCTCGACCAGGAGGCCCAGCTCCTGCTGCACAAGCTTGCGTTCGCTGTTCCAGTTGTTCAGTTGCAGGGCCAGGAAGATGCCGATGACCACCAGGATGATCTCGCCCACGGCGTAGGTGAGGTAGCGCGTTACACGGTTCTCGTTGATCATGCGTTGTCTGATGCTTCGAAGGATCTTCATCTTCTATTCCGTGTTGCCAAGTATCGCGTAGCCCTTCGCATCGGGTAGGTAGCGGCCGATGCAGCGACCGTTCCGCGAGATATCGAAGTACTGGTTCAAGTAGCTCGAAGCCCACAGATGCCTACCCGGAGGTATCAACGTGCTGTCGGTGTACGCGGTCCTCCCTCTCATGCCCCGGATCATCACCTTCAAGGTATCCGGTCCGGTGTTCAGGATGAACGGTGGGAAGCCTTTCGTCCGGTGGTCCTGGAGGTCGACTTCCGTTTCGCATTGCAGCGCTTCATTCGGCGCAAAGCCCAGTTGCTGGAATCCGGTCCGCAGCTCTTCCTTGGATGTGATCCCTAGCAATTCCTTCAGTTGGTGGTAGAGGGCCAGTTCCGTATTGCGCCGGCTGGCTATGCTTCTTCCGAAGTTATGGGTCATCATGGTCTGGTAGAAATGCGTCTTGTTCCGGTAGATCGGATCGTTCATGAAATAGTCGATGCCCTCGGCACTGCTTGAATCGCGGTATGCCGAGTACCAGGTGGCATGATCGGTCAAGAATATGTTCTGGTCATACACATAGGTCCGGAACCGTTCGGTGGTGAATGCTTCCTGGGTGATGAGATCCTTGTAGTTCTTCAGCAGCTGCACCAAAGGCTCCAATTTCGGCCCCATAAGCTCTTCCTTCGCCAACAAGCGATCGAGGTTCTCCTTGTTGATGGAGACCTCATTGTAATTCGTGAACATGGGGCGCAAGGTCTTGGTCTCGTACATCTCCCGGGTCGCTTTGCCTTGCATGATGACTTCGCAGAGGGAGTCCCGTGACGCTACCCACCCCAGGATCCAGTTGCATTCCTTGATGTTGGCGACCAGGTCCTTCTCGAACGCGGTGAGCAGTTGCTTGATCTCGCGTTGCTGTTTCCGGTCAGCATTCCAATCGTTGATGTTCACGGCGATGAGGATCCCGATCACCACTAGCAATATCTCGCCGATCGCATAGACCAGATAGCGTGTGAGGCGGTTCTCCTTCAAGAGCCGCTGGCGGATGGAGTTGAAGATGCGGGGCATGGCTACTTCTTTTCGAGCAAGGATAGAATGGTGCGTATCTCCTTTAGTTCCTTCTCCGCGTAAAGCGCCAGGTCGTACTGGTAGGCCACCCAGCCCTGCATCTCCGCACGGGAAGCGCGAAGAGTAGTCCAGTCGTAGGAGACGATGCCTCCTTCACCGTCCCAGGTCTTTGGGTCCATGTTCCAATCCACGGCGCGGTAGTAATTCGAACCCGGCGTGAAGATGACGCTGGTGGCCGCAGGGTAGATGCGTTCCAGGCGTTCATGCGCGTCGCCATAGCGGATCAAGGCATTGCGCAGTTCAACATCACGGATGTCCGACAGGCGACCGGTGGAGACCAGTTCCTGGTAGGAGGCGGCGATCTGCGGCACGTTCTGCACCCAGTTCGCTCGCGCAAGTGCGGCGCGGAAGGTGGGCTCATCCGCCGGTGGTTCTTCCAGTCGCAAGGCATTGACCACAAGTGCCGTGCTCTCTCGTGAACTATGCGTGAATGCCACCAGTTCGGCCACCACCGGTTCCAACGCACGGAACTCTTCCGAAAGACGTGTCATCACCGTTCCGTGGATGATGTTCTGTTTGCGCGCTTCGTTCCACGTGTTCACCTGCAAGGCGAGCAGGATGCCGATCATGACCAGTGCGATCTCACCGATGGCATACGAGAGGTAGCGCCTGATGCGGCCTTGGGCCAGCAGGCTTTGGCGAATGGTTCGGAAGAAGCGGATCATGATTCAGTCTATCTTCTTTTTCTCGAGTTCTGATACGATCTGATCATCCAGCCATTCCAATTTCGCTTTGGCCCGCTCGAGCATAATGATCTCATACGTCAGGCTCTCCAATTTGAATGTCAGGATATTCCAGAATTCCAGGCTTTTCGCAAGTGCTTCGTAGTCATTGGGTGGGCCACCTGTAACAAGGTTAAGCCTGTACTGCTCCATGGCTACAGCACTGTAGTTGATGTGCTTGTTGAAGAATGGTTCGATCGTATTGGTATACTGCGCTGAGATGTACTCATTCTGATCTTGAATATGTTTTTGCACGTGCTTGAAGTTTATCATTCCCGTTTTGATACTGTCATTATCGATCTTGAATAAATGATCCTGGTTCAAGAACTCCTCGGTCACGGGAAATTGCAGGGATAAGGTCCACATGGTGGCCAAGGCTCCCATGGTCTTCTCCATCGTCGGGATAGAGTCCCTGTTCCCGGAAGCAATGACCTTGAGCGTGCGTTCGTTCTGGGTCAATATGAGCTCCAGTCTCTCCAAGTGACCGTCGATCTTATCCATACTGGTCCGTAGCTCGCTATGGATGCGTTCGTAGTATTTGTTGATGGTCAGTTGGTCTGTACGCTCGGCATTCCAGCTGTTGAGTTGCAAGGCGATCAGGATGCCGATGACCACGAGCACGATCTCGCCGAAGGCGTAGATCAGGTACTTCGATACTCTGCTCTCGGTGATCATGCGTTGGCGGATGGTTCGGAAGAATTTGATCATGGGTGCGATAGGATCTCGTGTTGCAGTGCTTGGATCAAGGTGTCCGAATGCTGGATGATCGTGTATGCATGCCTGCGGTTCCGTTCATTGCATCGCTTCGAGATGAGCAGTGCGGACTTCAGGTCGATGAACTCGCGGGATCGGCGGTCCAGGTACCACGGGTGGTCCTTCAGTGCCGCACGACCATACATCCGGTAGTCATCCACCAGGTCGAGGAAGCCATACTTGCACTCCTTCCAAGCCTGGGTGGCTTCGTCGTTCCAGCTGATGCCGTAGTGCTCTTCCCGGTCGAGCAATTGGTAATACTTCTGGATGCGTTTCATCAGACTATCCGGACCCAACGAATAGAAACGGCCTGAACTGAGCATTTCGCGGTAAACGGCATTGCTCATATTGTACATGCTGCCGTCATGGAACAGGCCGGTTCTCAACATCCACTCCAAGCGCTCCTCGTCGAGGCCCTCCGTGATATAGCCGATGGCCGTGTCGATCCGGCCCAGCATGGGCGTCCAGCCCAATCGTACGTTCTTGTGGGCATACATGGTATCAAGGTAGTGGAGCCGATCGATGTTGATGGCAAGCTCATCCTGCATGCGTTCCATGAGCCGCACGTTGGTGCGCTCCAGTTTCAGCTGCGCGCTCGAATCGTTGATCTGCAAGGCAATGAGGATCCCGATGACCACCAGCAGTATCTCGCCCACGGCGTAGACCAGATAGCGGGTAAGGCGGTTCTCTTTCAGGAGCCGTTGGCGGATGGAGTTGAAGATGCGGGCCATGGATACTGGTGTGCCGGTTATGCGTCGGTTCGGATCTCCTGCTTCAGCAGGGTAAGGATATCCATGATGCGCTTACGAAGGCTTTTGGACTCCATATTGGCGAGGTGGCAGATGAGTATCGCGTTGGATAAGATTCCTTCCAGCTCTTTGCTGTTCAACAGATCACCCAGCGGTACCGGCCGCGGAGAAGCGCTACTGGTCGGCAATTCCGATGGTGCTACCTTGTCCAGGAGGTAGCTGAAGTTCTTTTCGTTGCTGGAGTACAGATGGTTCAGATCACGGCTGATACCCATCCGGATGAATGTAGGCGTCAAGATCCTCCTGTAATTGTCCATATGTTCCTGCTCTAGCTCGGCCAACTGGATCACATACGTGGGCCATTCCGTCAAAAGCCGGTTCAGCTGTTGGTTGCGGATCAAGCGGATATTGCCGGAGCTGACGAGGTCGTTGATGATGGGGTCGAAGGTGGGCGCTATGGTCGTCGTTGTGAGCTTCGCCAAAAGGCTGTCGCGTTGTACCCCTTCGGGATGATCCATATAGCCCAAAGCATCTGTGGTCGCCAGGATGATGTTCTCGCGCATTTCGATCTTTTCATCCAGCTGTGCCAGGTTGGTATTGAACTCCTCCAGCAAGCGCTGCAACACGACCTGTTCCTTCACCCGCTCCTTGCGACCCTCGTTCCAGAGGTTGATCTGCAAGGCGATGAGGATCCCGATCACCACCAGCACGATCTCGCCGATGGCGTACAGGAAGTAGCGGGAGAAGCGGTTCTCTTGAAGCATGCGTTCACGGATGTGGCGGAAGAATTTGATCATTGTTCCTTCTCAAGTTCGAGCTCTATCATGCGCATCAGGTCCACGTCCAACTTCAAGGTCTTCGCATAAATGGAAGCGAATGCCTGTTGCGCCATGATGCTGCTCCTGATGGTCTCTTTGAACACATGGTCATCCATGAGCGCTTGTAGGTCCAAGGGTTCCGCTTCCCTTCTTGATAAGGTAACCGTCTTTCGGGTCAACTCAGGTTGTAGCATCATATTCCTAACGGACTCCCCATAGCCTTGTTCCATCCTTATCACGAACGGATATTGCTGAGCATACAACCTGTGCATCATTGAACGTAGGCTGTCGTTCGTGATGAGGTCGAAACCGATGGACTTCAGGTTCTCGTAGCTGGAAAGTACAGGAAGCGATACGCTCCAATAGCCCAACGAACCATAGTGGTGTGCCATGCTGTCATTCCACGGAATTCGCTCCTCCAACTGACGGAGAACAGCTTGTGAAGCATTCATGACCCTCGTACTTCGGTCCCTGTTCCCGGCCATGTCCAGCGAATCCGAGCGCAGGTTCGCAAGCATTTCGGTAAGGATCCGACGCTCCTGAGCATCTCGTCCGCGTTGCTCCTTCAGGCCATTCAATTGCAAGGCAATGAGGATCCCGATCACCACCAGCACGATCTCGCCGATGGCGTAGGTGAGGTAGCGCGTGATGCGGCCTTGGGCCCAAAGGCCTTGTCTGATGGTGCGGAAGAAGCGGATCATTGGCGGCGAGCGTTGAGTTCCTCTTCGATCTGTTCGATCAGCGCTTGGGCACTTCGTGCCTGCCCTTCGTACAATTTGATCGCCTGGGCTGCCCAACCGATCTTGTTGTTGAGGAAATTCCGATACTCTTGGCTGCTGCTCAGTATGGAATAGTCCGCAGGGACCTGTTCCCCCAAGACCTGGAACTTCTTGAAGAACTTCCGTGACACATCCCGGTAGTCCTGGAATTGCATATCCCAATCGGCGAGATTCCAATCGGCCATGAATTGCGAGGTCTGCTCGTAGTAGTCAATAATGGCATTCCTCAAAGAATCGTTCCTGATGGACCTTAATCCCTCTTTCTCGAAGCTGCGATACGCGGTTTCGATGTTCAGGAACTTGGGTACCAAAGAGACCTTTCCGTAGTACTTGTTCAAGGAATCGTTCGGTGGATGGTCATTCTCGAAGCAAAAGAGGATGACGTTCGCCGATGTTATAACCTTCTCATGGTTCTTCACATTCCCCTTTGCGTCCAGAATGTCCGCCCGCAGGTTATCCTGCATCTCCTGCAGGAGCACCACCTCCAAACGCTCCAGCTTTCTGTTCTCATTCCAGATGTTGATCTGCAAGGCGATCAAGATCCCGATCACCACCAGTACGATCTCGCCCACGGCATAGGTGAGGTAACGCGTGATGCGGCCCTGTGCCAGCATGCTTTGACGGATATGGCGGAAGAATTTGATCATTGTTCCATATCAAGTTCGTGCTCTATCAGTCGCATCAGGTCCACATCCAACTTCAAGGTCTTCGAATAAAAGGCAGCGAATGCCTGTTGCGCTATGATGTTGCTCCTGATGGTCTCTTTGAACACATGGTCATCCATGAGCGCTTGTAGGTCCAAGGGTTCCGCTTCACGTCTTGATCGGGTAACCGTCTTTCGGGTCAACTCAGGTTGTAGCATCGAATTCCTTACGGACTCCCCATAGCCTTGCTCCATCCTTATCACGAACGGGTATTGCTGAGCATACAAGGTGTGCATCAATGAACGAAGGCTGTCGTTCGTGATCAGATCGAAACCGATGGACTTCAGGTTCTCGTAGCTGGAAAGCACAGGAAGCGACACGCTCCAATGGGCCAACGAACCATAGTGATACGCCATGCTGTCATTCCATGGAATTCGCTCCTCCAACTGACGCAGAACCGCTTTTGAAGAATTCAGGACTCTCGCGCTACGGTCTCTGTTCCCCGCCATGTCCAGCGAATCCGAGCGCAGGTTCGCAAGCATTTCGGTAAGGATCCGACGCTCCTGGGCATCTCGTCCGCGTTGCTCTTTCAGGCCATTCAATTGCAACGCGATCAATATCCCGATCACCACCAGCACGATCTCGCCGATGGCGTAAGTGAGGTAGCGTGTGATGCGGCCCTGTGCCAGCAGGGATCGTCTGATGGTGCGGAAGAATTTGATCATATCAGGATCTGGTTGATCAGGGCCACAATGAAGATGCTGAGCAGGAACCAGCCGAGGAAGCCTTGGAAGATGCAGATGTATTTCGCCAAGCCATGTGTAGGGATGGTGCCGAAGCCGAGCGTAACGAAGCTGTTCACGCTCAAGGTGATCGCGTTGAAGAAGCTGTAGAAGAAGCCTTTCAGCAGGGAGAAGAACGGACGCACATAGCCCGCCTTGTTCTTCTCGGTCAAGGTCTTGAAGTCCGCGAGGAGCTTGGTCTTGGACGACACGTCCCAATCCGATGGGAAGAAGAAGTAGATGACGCTGAAGAAGATGATGATCCACAACGAGGCGGTCATGGCCTGCGCGGGATCGGTGCCGTGGCGGGTGTACACGCTGAGCAGGCGCCCCAGGTTCAGCTTGAAGAAGTTGGTGGTGCCACCGTGTGTGCGGTACATGTATTCGCTGCGGTGCAAGTGCAGTGCCTTCATGTCCAGGAACACGTCGTTGGCATCGTCCAGGTTACCGTAGCTCTTGTATACATCCAGCAATCGACTGTACCCGCCCATCAAGCCGAAGAAACGCTTCTGGTCGGCCAGCTCGCCATCCGTCTGCGCGTGGTAGGGAAGGTCTCCCATGTCCCGCTGGTAGAAGAGCTTCCCTTTGAGGTCGGGCCAATCCACGCTCACGTAGTTCTGTGGGGTCGAGGGCATGGCCACACCCATGTTCACCGCACTGAGCCGGTTCTCCTCCAGAACGAAGCGATGGGAAACGTTGGAAGCCAGGATCAGGGGGACCTCGAAGTCATTGTCCCGCAATTCCATGGTGAGCGACCGCTGCGCGAGGATGACCGGCACGGATACCCCTTCACTGCGGAAGGTATTCCCGGAAATGAAAAGTGCATTCACAGCCCGATCGTTCCCTTTGATGTGGAACACGGTCCGGTCTTTCAGCTGCATCAGTAGTTTCAGAGAATCCGCGCTGAGGGCCGATACATCCATGGCTTCCTGCAGCTCCTGCCTTGCCAACATGGTGGGCCTTTTCGTGTACATTCCATCACTGTACGTGAAGCGGTTGTTCCGGACGAAAAGGTTTGTACAAGCGATGTCGTAGATGCTCAATTGGCCGATGGCATTCCCGGTGATCGAGATCTCCCGAACATTGATGGCCCAGAGTTGGAGCAGGCTGATCGTATTCCTCCAGATCCGAATGCTGGGCGAGGTGACCGACTCATCGGCGATCGCCAATTGATCGATGGTGTTGTCCTCGAACTGCATCACCAGGTTGTTGTACCATAGCGCGAGCAGGCCATTGAAGACACAGTGGCGCACCTTCAATAGCGACGAGTAGAAGACCTCATCCGCCACAGAGCTTTGCAACTTTAGGTTCAACAACACGTCCTGCTCGAAGCGGAAATTCTCGATCACGATCTTGCTATCGCCCCATGTGTTCAGGTCCTGGACGGTACCGTTCACATCGAACTTCCCTCGGATCACGAACATGGAATCGTCCACCAGGTATTTGGCGGCATCCGGATAGCGGGCGATGATGGCCGCCGGGCTGATCACCTCCCCGGTGTAGTCGTGTAGTAGAAGTTCGGGGCCATACTCGGTGTTGGGCAAGGTTTCCTCTGCCCTCAAGGCCTGGTAGAACAGGTCCAACAAGTAGACTGGCTTCTGGGCTGTGGCGTGCATGCCAGCGAGAAGGAGCAGTGCAAGAAGAAGCGTGCGGAAGATCTTGATCATGATGGTCACGTGTTCGGTCCAAGCTCATACTCTTTCCTCAGCAACTCGATGAGCCTGGTAGCCTTGATCTTCAATGCTTCTTCCATCTCGCGGATCATGATCAGGTCTCCTTGGAAGTTGCGGATGATGTTGTTCCACTTGCCAAGGGTCTCCTTATCGCTACGGAGCAGGTAGGTCTTGCTGCCACGTTCCATTTCCGCTATGGTCAGTAGGGCCGTGTCCGCTTCGTAGGCGGCAATGTCCATCACCTCGAACCACATCTCGTTCGAGTTCTGGTAGTAGAATTCCAGGTCGGGCATCAAGGACTCGGTCAAGCGCCGTACGGACGAGTCGTAATCGATGATGGCGCTCACCACCTCCTTATCGCGGATCAGGCGCAT
>JBGTAJ010000228.1:0-28735 GCA_041749915.1 Flavobacteriales bacterium | reverse complement strand
CGCGCTGGTGGCCGAGGGCGTGGACCCCGAAGGCGATCCGGTGCAACACATCCAGGCGATCACGCCGGAACGGGTGATCAGGCTGCTGGAGCCGCTACCGGTGCGGTGACGGCGCGTGGTGCCGCGAAGACCAGCAGTGCGTAGTAGAAGGCGAAGAAGGTGGCGCCGGCCTGCGTCTCGATGGTATCATCCGTGAGGCAGGAGATGGCGAAGATGAGGGCCCAGGCCACGAAGAGCGGGGTGCGCCATGCCCCCAGCGCCCACGCGGGCCACCACCAGCTGAGCAGCGACCACAGCAGGCCGAAGACACCGAAGGAGATCCAGAGCGTCAAATACTGGTTGTGTGCGCGGTGCCGCCATTCCGGGGCCAACGACGTGCGCTGTCGTTCGTAGGCCTCGTTGAAGGCCAGCTGGGTGTCACCGGTGCCCACGCCAGTGGCCCAATGCTCCCGCGCGATGGACCAGCCCGTGCGCCAGAACTCCAGTCGCATGGCCATGGAGTGCCCGCCGGCGGTGCCCTTGTCGCGGTAGTTCTGCAGTTCGAAGAGCACCTCGTCGAAGCGTGCCTGCACCATGCTGCGTTCGCCTTCCTTCCAGTTGGGCACACCGCGTTCGATGGCCCGGACGTCCTCGTCCGTGAGGGCCATCACGCCCACACTGTCCTTGGTGAGGCCACGGCTGGCGAGGTAGCGAAGGGCCGTGGATTCCAGTGTATGGCCCCGGCCGTCCTTTTCATGGAAGCGCATCGCACTGCGTCGGGCCCAGGTGCGCCGCAGTTCCTTCCACGCGATGTGGGTCCAGACATGCGTGCCGTTCTCCTGCTGGGCGTTCAGAAGGTCGTGTTCGTATCGCTCGCCGCCGGCGCTGTGCGGAGTGAGGGCCAGGACGGCGGCATCGGGCAGGGCGGTGCGCACGCGGACCTCGCGCACCAGGACCACCAACAGCACAAGGGGTACCAGCACCAATGCCCCGCGCACTGACCAGCGCAGCATCGACTTCACGTTCTTCAGCCAGTACCAGAGAGCGACGGCCGCCAACACCGCCAGGATGAAGAAACCCTGGATGCTGCCCAGACGGTTGATGAAGTAGAGCGACCAGCCGATGGCGAGCAAGCGCCCCACCATGGCCCATCGCGGCCCGCGGCGGAGGTCCAACAGCAGCACCACGATGGCGAAGCAGAGCAGGAGCACCAGCCGGATGTGGCTGATGAACATGGACAGGCCGCGGTAATCTTCGGCACTGGCGCGGCTGAAGAGCGCGCCGAACACGGTGCTGGCCACGGCGCTCCAAGCCCCGAGCACGAGGATGCTGCGGAAGGACACAGCGCTCAGCCGTTCAGAGCCCGCGAGCACCGCACCGAAGCTGAGCACGGGCAGCAGGATGCGCACCAGATCGCTGCCCCAGCCCAGATCGGTGGTCCACAACAGGCCCACAATATGCAACAGGAAGAAGGAGAGGAAGACGAGCGAGGATGCCTTGGTGAAGGCGGCCGACCAGCGTTGCGGGGCTGTGCGTGTGACCACCCCGGCCACGATCCAGTTGGCCACCACCAGCATCTGCGCCAGGCTCAGGAAGGCGGTGCTCCACGGCAGGAACACGGCGCACAGCACCAAGGCTCCGACATGGACCCTGTCGAACAGTTCACGCGAGGCCATGTGCAGCGCCCTCTTTCCCCTTGCAGGCCCGGCTTACTTCCCGGCCAGGATGGTGCTGTAGGTGCCGCCGTTGAGCACTTCGAGTCCCTTGAGGATGTAGGGGTCGGTGCTCAGGGATGCCTTGGCACGACCGGTCTGGAAGTGGTAGCGGGACACGATCTCGTTCTTCAGCACCTCCTCGATGTCGCTTCGGAAACGTACGAGCTCCTCGCTGCGGTCTGGGCTCAGCTCCTTGCGCAGCGCTTCGATCTGCTCCTTGGTGTGCTCGTAGTAGCGCTCCTTCTTCGCCGTCTCGATCAGCTCGTCCAGCTTGTCCATGCTCTCGGTCTCGTAGTCGAACTCGTGGGTGTTCACGTAGTTCACGAACTCGGCATAGAGCGCATCGGAGATGGCGAAGGTGGCGGGATCGGCGAGCTCCGCATTCTTGGTGCGGTAGTCCGTCGCGAAGTCGAAGAAGATGTCCTCCTGGTAAAGCCCGCCAACCACCTTGGCCAGCTCGGGGTCCACCACGGCCTGATCGGGCAGGATGCCCCGGCCATCGAACACCGGTCTACCGTTGCGGGTCTGGAACGCGGCGATCTTCTGCTCCTCCACCTCCACGGCCTTGCCGGCACTGTCGCGGTGGGCATAGTCCAGCTTCTGGATGCAGCGGCCGCTGGGGATGTAGTACTTGGCCACGGTGACCTTCAGCTTGCTGTTGTAGTACAGGTCACGGGTCTGTTGCACCAGGCCCTTGCCGAAGGTGCGCTCACCGATGATCACGGCACGGTCCAGGTCCTGCAGCGCACCGCTCACGATCTCGCTGGCACTGGCGCTCTGGCCGTCCACCAGCACCACCAGGGGGATCTCCGCATCCATGGGATCGCTCAGGGTCTTGTAGGTCTTGTCCCACTCGGGTATGCGGCCCTTGGTCTCCACCACCAACTGGTTCTTGGGGACGAAGAGGTTCACGATGTTCACGGCCTCGCGCAGCAGGCCGCCGCCGTTGCCCCGCAGATCGAGCACCAGCTTGGTGGCGCCCTGCTCCTTCAGTTCCTTGATGGCGTTACGCACCTCCTGACCAGCGGTCTGGGTGAAGCTGTTCAGCTTGAGGTAGCCCACGCCGTTCGCCTGGTCGATGATGCCTTTGTAGGGCACATCGGGGATCTTGATCTCCTCGCGCACCAGGGTGTGCATCACCGGCTCGGCATCGCCGCGCTTCAGCTTCACGTTCACCGATGATCCCGCCTGGCCCTTGAGCAGCTTGCTGACCTCATCGGTCTGCATGCCCTGGATCTTGCGGCCTTCCACCTCCACGATCTCATCGCCCGCCCAGATGCCCGCCTTCATGGCCGGAAAGCCCTCGTAGGGTTCGCTGATGAAGACCTTGTCGTCCTTGCGCTTGATCAGCGCGCCGATGCCGCCGTACTGTCCGGTGGTCATGAAGCGGTAGTCCTCCATGTCGCTCTCCGGGATGTACTGTGTGTACGGGTCCAGGGAGGCGAGCATGGCATCGATGCCCGTCTTCATCAGCTTGCCGGGCGCCGTATCGTCCACGTAGTAGACGTTCAGTTCCTTGTAGAGCTCGGTGAAGATCTCCAGGTTCTTGCTGATCTCGAAGTAGCTGTCGCCTGCCGCCACGGTGACCAGGCCGCCACCGACCACGGCACCGGAGATCAGCAGGGTCTTCCAGGTGGATGCTTTGCGCACGTTGAGCTTTTCCATGAGAGAGATTATTCGGGAACGGGATCATGACCATGACCGCCCCAGGGATGACAAGATAGAACGCGCTTGAGGGTGAGCCAGCCGCCGCGGAACGCACCATGGCGCCGCAGGGCCAGCAAACCGTATTCCGAACAGGAGGGTGAATAGCGGCAGGCACCGGGCAACAGCGGGGAGAGGAGGTATTGATACATCCGCACCAACGCGATCAACGGCCAGGCCAGCAGCTTACCCATGTTCCTTCATCCAACGGTCCAAGGACCGGGATATTTTCTGTTCGGTCACCTCCCAGGTGGTGAGGCCCTTGCCTTGGTAGATGAACAACCAGGCCACCTGCTGTGTGCGCCCGGCCAGGCGCTCGTACAGGCGGGCCTTGCTCAGGCGGTAGGCTTCGCGCATCAGGCGCTTCATGCGGTTGCGGTCCACGGCACGGCGCAGGTGTTTGCGGGGCACGGAGAAGGCAACCTGCGCGGGGGCCTTGGTGGGGAGCTCCATGAACTTGCCCACCAGGCGGAAGGGAGCGTCGGAGAAGCCGCGCCCGGTACGGAACACCTCCTGGATGCGCAATTGGCCGCACAGATGCTCATGCTTGCGAAAGGTGGCGCGTTCCATGCCTGTTCCGTTCGATGATCGCCACGGATGGGTGGATCCGTGATGTACCGCTCCCGCCACCGGGCCGTGGAGCGTCACTTCTTCTTGGCCTCGCGCTTCACGAACCACTCGATGGCGCCGGTCATGCTGGGGGCTTCGGGCATGGGGGCCTCCAGGTCCAGGCGGAAGCCGTTCTCCACCACCGCCTTGGCCGTGGTGGCCCCAAAGGCCGCGATGAACACCTTGTCCTGCTTGAACGTCGGGAAGTTCTTCTTCAGGCTCTCGATGCCGCCCGGGCTGAAGAACACGAGCATGTCGTAGTTGAGCTCCTTGATGTCGCTGAGGTCGCTGGCCACCGTGCGGTAGAACACGGCGTTGGTGTACTTCACACCTGACTTGTTGAGCAGGGTGGGGATATCGCCCGCTTGTATGTCGCTGCAGGGCACCAGGTACTTTTCGTCCTTGTGCTTCTTGATCACGTCCATCAGGTCGGCGAAGGTCTGCTTGCCGATGAAGACCTTGCGCTTGCGGTACACGATGTACTTCTGCACGTAGTAGGCCACGCTTTCGCTGACGCAGAAGTACTTCATCGTCTCGGGCACGGTGAGGCGCAGCTCCTTGCACATCCGGAAGAAGTGGTCCACCGCATTGCGGCTGGTGAGGACGATCGCGGTGTGATCAAGGATGTTGATCCGCTCCTGGCGGAAATCCTGGCCGGGAACCGCCTCCACCTGGATGAACGGGCGGAACTCGAACTTCAGCGCGTACTTCTTCGCGAGCTCGTGATAAGGCGATTTCTCGTCCGTTGGGGCGGGCTGCGAAACGAGGATGGACTTGATCTTCAAGGCCGATCGGCTTAGGGATGAAGGACGAGGGACAGCTACCGCAATGCACTGATCAACAGCAGAACAGGCAGAATTTCGGCGGCGCAAAGGTAGATAATAATATGCCGGACCGGGGTGCCGACACCCCAGCCCACCCAGCCGCCCCTGACCCAGCGGTAGATGAGCAGCAGCACCAGTAGGATGGTGCCGACCAGCAGGGCACCTGCTCGCCATTCGGCCCTGTACGCCATCACAGCCACCACGGGCAGCAGCACCAGGCCACCCAGGATGAACAGGAGCAATCCGGTGTAGATGTGCTCGGACAGGCCACCGTCCGTGCGAAGCAAGCCTCCAAGCAAGGCCAGCACCAGCAACTGCACCAGCACCACGGCCGCCACCAGCCCCAGCCATTCCGGATACACCATGCCCGGGCCACCGGCGGATAGCGTGTCCGCCTGCCAGCCGAACATGGCCAGCACGGCCACGGCCAGCAACAGCAGGCCCACCAGGGTGCGGTCGCGCAGGTCCACCTCTTCACGGAGGGTCTGGCGGCCCAGCCGCATCCGGAAGGTGGCCTGGGCCAGCAAGCGCCATTTCCGCGGCGAGCTCACATTGGTCAAGGCCAGCACCAGCACCACGGACAGGAGAACGATCGTGACCCATTCGGCGTTGAGTGGGTCGATGGTCCGCAACTGGTCCGTTGACATGTGGACAAAAGTAGGTTCACCATGCAGCCCGTCCCGGTCATTGCTTTCCTAATTTTGCCGCCCCTTAGGCGGATGATACCGCACCGAACGCACCATGAGCACTTCCACCACGACCAAACGATCCGCCACCGACCTCTACCAGAGCCCCGACCATTACCTGATGGACGAGTTGCTCACGGAGGAACACCGGCTGATCCGTGACACGGCCCGCAAGCACGTGAGCGCGCACCTGAAGCCGATCATCGAGGAGCGCTTCGAAAAGGGCGAGTTCAACCATGACATCATCCCCGGGCTGGCGGAGATCGGTGCCTTCGGACCCATGGTGCCCGTGGAGTACGGTGGCATGGGCCTGGACCAGATCAGCTACGGCCTGATCATGCAGGAGATCGAGCGCTGCGACAGCGGCCTGCGCAGCCTGTGCAGCGTGCAGGGCAGCCTGGTGATGTACCCCATCTGGAAGTACGGCAGCGAGGAGCAGAAGAAGAAGTGGCTGCCCCAACTGGCGGCCGGCACCAAGATCGGCTGCTTCGGCCTCACCGAACCCGACCATGGCAGCAATCCCGGGGGAATGGTCACCACCTTCGTGGACAAGGGCGACCACTACCTGCTGAACGGCGCCAAGATGTGGATCAGCAACAGCCCGCTGGCGGACATCGCCGTGGTGTGGGCCAAGGCCGAGAACACCGAAGGCCGCATCCATGGCCTGATCGTGGAACGCGGCATGGAAGGCTTCACCACACCCACCACCCACGGCAAGCTGAGCCTGCGCGCCAGCCCTACCGGAGAACTGGTGTTCGACAATGTGAAAGTGCCCAAGGCCAACCTGCTGCCCAACAAGAGCGGACTGGGTGCACCCCTGGGCTGCCTGGACAGCGCCCGTTACGGCATCGCCTGGGGCACGCTGGGCGTGGCCATGGAATGCTACGACGTGGCCCTGCGCTACAGCCAGCAGCGCATCCAGTTCGGCAAGCCCATCGGGCAGTTCCAGCTCACGCAGAAGAAGCTCGCCGAGATGATCACCGAGATCACCAAGGCGCAATTGCTCACCTGGCGCCTGGGCGTGCTGCGCAATGAAGGCCGTGCCACCACCGCGCAGATCAGCATGGCCAAGCGCAACAACGTGATGCTTGGGCTGACCATCGCCCGTGAAGCCCGCCAGATCCTCGGCGGCATGGGCATCACCAACGAGTATCCCATCATGCGTCACATGATGAACCTGGAGAGCGTGGTGACCTACGAAGGCACGCACGACATCCACCTGCTGATCACCGGCATGGAGGTGACGGGGCTGGCGGCGTTCAAGTAGGATCGCACGTTTGAGACCATGTTCCTGAGCTATATCCAAGTCTGGCTTTCAGGCTGGAAGGCACTGGCCGAGCGCTATCCCTATCATGATGCCCATCCTGAAGGCCGTTTAGCCCCCGGTACAAAAGTGAATGGGGTAGGGATCATATGGCTTCGCGTAAGTGTACTACCCTCCGGCTTGCTCCTGTTTGTCAGGAGCCTGTTCGGAAATCCCTTTCCGCCGGTCCTGATCCCCTGGTCAGAGATACAAAAAGTGGAACATTCGGATGTGTTCGGTACTTCACGCACTTCCTTTCAGATCGGAACGCCATCAATCGGCAAGGTGTGGATCAGTACCCGGTACGTAGAGAATGCATCGTTCATGAGGCCTTAGACCCTTCTCGAGGTCCAATAAGTTCATTCGAAGGCAAGGGCACTTGCGACCCTGGCTTGGCGAGCCTTCTCCCGCAACCTATAGTCCTCCTCATGGGGCCAGCTCAAGAGTGAGTTCTACCGCGTCTGCGTCCCAGCTTTGTGCCCGGATCGCGTTTCATGTGGAACACCCGAACAACGACGACCTCAAGACCTACTACGCGGTAGACCACGAAGTAAGGAAAGGACCTTAGTGGGAATTGCTGATATCCCCGTTCGATACGCACCGGGCCGTGGGGTTGATGTTGGATAAAAGCAAGGCAGTCATCGATCGCGGACAGAAATCGGGGAATACGATCGGGATGATGACTGCTGTACCAGAGCATTGCCGAGGTGACATCCTCTTCCGCTTCCTCGCGGACGGTCAAGGAATAGGTCTTATCCATTCCTCATCTCTTACCTCGCGCAACCTGCTCCAGGCGCTTTCGTACTTCCGGCCAAGTGGATGCACGGCCGTCACCAGAGCGGTGCCTTTCCATGATCGCATCCAACTGGTCCAGTTCACGCTTGCTCAGATGGAACGCTCCACCGTTGACCAATGCGTCCACGGAATCCAAGAGCGAATCATCCTCGGTCTCCAAGATCTGTCTGGCCAAAGCCACCTTTCGTTCTGCCAGCTTGCCCATGGTTCATTGAGTTGACCAAAGTTAGGGCAACACCTGAAGAGTTTCCCCATCATGCGCCACATGATGAACCTGGAGAGCGTGGTGACCTACGAAGGCACGCACGACATCCACCTGCTGATCACCGGCATGGAAGTGACGGGGCTGGCGGCGTTCAAGTAGGACCAGGATCGTACATCGCAAAAGCCAAGGGTCTCGTTCGTGAGGCCCTTGGCTTTTGTGGTCTTTTCTTCGGATACGCTGGGTGGTGATGGGACCCTCGATGGGCGTCAGTCCTGACGGACAATGGCCGGTCCGTCCGCCACCACCTGCAGATCATGGCGCACCTTCATGGTGCCGGTACCGTTGACGAAGGTGATGCTGCCCACAGGGCCATCGTAGCGGCGGCCGGGACGCTGCTCCTCGGATTCCAGCACCACGTCGAACTCCACTTTGCGGTTCATGCGTTCGGCCTTGGGGGTGTTCAGGGCGTTGCGGGTATCCACCTCCACCTCCTTGGGCAGGTGGCCGGGCTTCAGGAAGACCAGGCGGGCCTTGGCATTGACCGGGACCGTGAAGGCGAAGCGGCCATTGAACTCAAGCTTGGTATAGAGGCAGTGCTCGCCCTCCAGTTCCACCACCAGGATGGCATCGTTCACGTGGTCGTCGCTGACGTGCAACCAGCCGGTGATGAGGACCTCGTCCCGGACAACGGCCGGGGCCGGGGTGCCGAAGAGCGAAAGGCCGATGAGCGCGCACAGGGCGGTGAGGAGGGCTGCTTCGCAGGAGAGGGAGACACGCTTTTCCATGGTACTGGTCGATGAACTTGCCACGGATCAAATGTCCGGCAGGCACCTCCCCTCCTACAATACCCACATGTGGGGAAACTGCGCCGGGAACGGGCGTCAGATCCAGCGCCGGTCGATGGCGTACTTGACCAGGCCGGCCACGCTGCGCACGTTCAGCTTGGTCATCAGGTTCTTGCGGTGGGTCTTCACCGTGTCCTCGCTGAGGAAGAGCTCAGCAGCGATCTCGCCGTTGGTGCGTTCCAGGGCGATCATCCGGATGATCTCCCGCTCCCGGGAGGTGAGGCCGATGTACTCGCCGTCGATGCGCTTTTCGGTGTAGGCATAGCCTGCATCCACGCTGTGTCGCGCCGATCCGCTGAGGAAGCGGTCACCCTGCATCACGCAACGGACGGCGGTCAGCAGTTCGTCCGTGGTGCCACCCTTCACGAGGTAACCACAGGCCCCCTCGATGAGCATGCTGTTCACGTACTCGATCTCCGTGAGCTCCGAATGGGCCAGCACGCGTACTGCCGGATATTGACGATGCACGGCGCGCATGGTGTCGATGCCGTCCATCCCCGGCAGGGACACCTCCAGCAGGATGAGGTCCACCGCATGATCACGCAGATACTCGAGCACTTCGTTCCCAGTGCCGGCGTGGGCCACCACTTGCAGATCATCGGTGGCCGCCAACCGGACCCGAAGGCCATCGGCCACAAGCTCCAGTGGATCGGCGATGAGGATCCGGGTCGGTACCATGAGCGTCTTCACTGTCCGAAACTACAATGGATATCCATCACATCGCCATGTGCGGCATCCCGCCTCACCGCTGCCCGCGGTCAGTTCCTTGTTCACCCTCCCCGGTTGACATCGTTCCGTCAGGATGTCTATCATTGCCCTCCTCACCGGGCCACCTTAGCGCCTCCTTGCCACGCAGGTATGCTCTTCCCTTCGATCGACTTCGCCATTTTCCTGCCGATCGTCTTCCTGCTGTACTGGTTCGTGTTCCGGCGGACCCTGCACTTGCAGAACGCGTTCATCCTCTTCGCCAGTGCCGTGTTCTATGGCTGGTGGGATTGGCGTTACCTGGGCCTGGTGTTCATCAGCGCGGTGACGGACTATTTGGCTGCCATCGCCATGGAGCGGACCGAGCATGCCGGGCGCCGGAAGGCCCTGCTGGTGGTGAGCCTGGTGGTGAACCTGGGGATGCTCGGCTTCTTCAAGTACTACAACTTCTTCGTTGACAGCTTCAACAATGCCTTCACCCTGTTCGGCCAGGAACTGGGGATGAGCACGCTGAGCATCGTGCTTCCCGTCGGCATCAGCTTCTACACGTTCCAGACGCTGAGCTACACGATCGATGTGTACCGCAAACAGATGAAGGCCTCCCACGACCCCATCGCATTCGGCGCCTTCATCCTGTTCTTCCCCCAGTTGGTCGCCGGACCCATCGAGCGGGCGAGCAACCTGCTGCCCCAGTTCCTGACGCCGCGCACCTTTGATGAGACCAAGGCGCGTGATGGCCTACGGCAGATGCTGTGGGGCCTGTTCAAGAAGGTGGTGATCGCGGACAACTGTGCGATGTACGCGGATATGGTCTGGGCCGACCCCGCATTGCACTATGGCAGTGCCTTCTGGGTGGCGCTGCTCATGTTCACCTTCCAGATCTACGCCGATTTCAGCGGCTATTCGGACATCGCCATCGGCAGTTCGCGGCTCTTCGGGTTCGACCTGAAACGCAACTTCAACTTCCCCTTCTTCTCCCGCGACGTGGGCGAGTTCTGGCGGCGCTGGCACATCAGCCTCAACACCTGGTTCCGCGACTACCTCTACCTGCCCCTGGGCGGGAGCAAGGGCGGCAAATGGATGGTGGCCCGCAACGTGGCCGCCATCTTCCTGGTAAGCGGGCTGTGGCACGGTGCCAACTGGACCTTCGTAGCCTGGGGCGCCATGAACCTGCTGCTGTTCCTGCCTTCCATCCTCTTGGGCAACCACCGCAAGTTCACCGGTCCGCTCGCTCCCGGGCGCATCTGGCCCACTGCCAGCGAGGTCTTCCACATCGCCACCACGTTCGCCCTGATCGCCCTCACCCGGGTGTTCTTCCGATCCCCCACCATCGAGGTGGCCTTCAATGCCTTCCGCGAAATGTTCTCCCTCTCCACCTTTCGCGCTCCGCCGGGAACACAGCTCAGCCACTGGGCAGTGATGCTCGGCGGTGCCGGTGTACTCCTGCTGGTGGAGTGGTTCCAGCGTGAACAGCAGCACGGGCTGGCCTTGGAACGCATCCCCCAGCGGGCGGCGCGCTGGGGCATCTATGGGGTGCTGGTGGGCGCCATGGTGCTGCTGGCGCCCAACAACGGCGATTCGTTCATCTACTTCCAGTTCTGAACCCATGCGCCGATTCCTCCTTCACGCCTTGGCCTTCGGGATGCTCGCCCTGCTGGGGATCGGAGGGTACTTCCAGTACAACCGCCACTTCCTGCCGGCGCCCCGAGTGACCAGCAATGCGGTGCTGAACATGAAGCTGAGCCACCTGCGGCACCGTGGTGATGCACCCGTGCATGTGCTGGCACTGGGCTCCAGCATGACCATGAACAACCTGAACAGCGCCGAGGTGATGGCGCACTTCGGTGACACCAGCTTCGTGAACATGGGCGCCTGGGGGATGGACATGGTGCAGAGTGAAGGTCTGGCCGAGGTGCTGGTACCGCTGTTGAAGCCCCATACGGTGCTGCTGGTGAGCAACCTGAACGACCTGGTGAACGATGGTAAACGATTCCCCGTGGACACCGCCCGCGTGGTGGACTACCTGCGGACATGGGGCACCACCGAGAGCTACCTGCGCAACCTGAAACCGGCCTATTACCTCCGCGAGATGGAGCGCAACAAGATCCGAATGTGGGACCCCAGCAATTATGAATTCATGGGGGTGGACGATCAAGGTGGGGCGGGCCTGACGATCCCCACGGAGCGCATCAGCAAGGAACGCTGGGAACGAACGCCTCCCCAGGCAAAATGGCTGGCCGAGGAGCAATATGAGGCACTCGGGCGTCTCGGAAAATACCTCGACGATCGGGGCGTCCGGCTCATCTTCCTGCAGTCCCCTTACCGGGCCGGCATACGTAACCCTGATGTGGACCGCACGGTGGAGACCCACCTGGCACGCGTGTCGAACATCCTTTCCCCACATGGGCACATCCTGGTCACCGCCACGGACCGGCACTGGCCCGATGGCCTTTTCGTGGACTACAGCCACCTGAACGAGGAAGGCGCGAAGCTCTTCACCCGGCATGTGATGAGCCAGCTGGACAAGGTGCGCGGTGCCTCGGTGAAGTGATCCGTCGAGGCTCGATACGCCACGGAAGGTGCGATCCCGTGCTGCCAAATTTCATCATCCACCCGAGCAGCCGTCCGTACTCTCCCGGGCCTGACATGACCCGCCAGGGAACCGACCGATCAAACCATTCGGACGGGCCATGGTCATACGTGCCATGCGCATTCTCCACACACCGTTCCTGGCCATTGCCTGCAGCACCGCCATTGCACAAGGCCCCACCGTCACCAGCTGGATACTGAACCCCGGTGGGGAGACCGGGTACGGAGGATACCTCTCTAATGTGGAGAGTGTGTACTACACCCCCACGGACGTTTACGTCAGTGCCGCCTGCATCCCTGGTTACGACATCGGCCCATGGACGGCGAACCCCAACACCCCGGCCAACCAGAACTTCGTGTTCAAGATCACCCGCTCTCCGGTTGAGAACACCGGCGCGCTGGTGAACACTCCCCTGGGCCATGTTGGTGTATGGCGCAATGGCGTCAGCATCTTCAACGCACGGGATGGCATGAGCTACAACAACCAGGGGGTGTGGAACCGCGATGCCTTGGTCTGGGAGGGCATCAGCTTCGATGATTGCCTGGGGCATGCCGCCGGCAACGGTGAGTACCACCATCATGTGTCACCGAACTGCCTGTACGACCACCTGAACGATGAGGAGCACAGCGACCTGATCGGTTACGCCTTCGACGGTTTCCCCATTTACGGCGCCTACGGCTTCACCGACCCCGATGGCAACGGTGGCATCACCCGCATGCGCAGCAGCTATCAGTTGCGCTCCATCAGCGCGCGCACCACGCTCCCCAGCGGAACGGTGCTGAACACGAACCAGTACGGGCCGGCGATCGCGGGGCAGTATCCCTTGGGGGCATTCCTGGAGGACTACGAGTTCGTGCCCGGTCTGGGCGATCTGGATGTGCACAACGGTCGCACATGTGTTACTCCGGAGTACCCGGAAGGCACCTACGCCTACTTCGTCACGCTCAACGAACAGTCCACGCCCGCCTTCCCTTACGTTCTCGGTCCCACCTACTACGGCACCGTGCAGGCCGGCAACACCGGACCCATGAGCGGGCACAACATCATCCCACCCTCTGCGATCCTATATGACCCCAATGCTACAACGGAGGTCACCGATGCGGCCACGAACACCTTCAGCCTGTTCCCCGTGCCGGCCGTGGACGTGCTCACCATCCGCAGCACCGGTGGTTCCCTGCTCACCGTGGATGTGGTGGATGGAACGGGAAGGTTGGTGCACAGGGCCCCAGCCAACGGTACCGCTGCCACGCTGGACCTCAGTGCGCTGCCCACGGGGATCTATGTTGCTCGTATCGGCACAGCGGACGGTCACACGGCGATCCGGCCCTTCGTGCTTCACTGAGGAGGAAGGAGTGCCTCCAGGCCAGGCCTTGGTCACCCCTTCGGACCTTCTGCCTGGTGGGTGGATCGTGCTTCGCCGCTGCCAGGTGGACAGGTGCCCGCTTCCTGACGGACAGCCACCGTTACCTGCCCGATCCGCACTTTCCACTAGATCTTTAGTTGTTCAACTAGCTTCTTAGTTATACTTGTGGCATGGAACGGTTGACGAAGGCGGAGGAACAGGTGATGCAGGTGCTCTGGAACATCGGGCCTGCATTCGTTAAAGAGGTGGTGGCGGCAATGCCCAAGCCGCAACCGGCCTACACCACGGTCAGCACCATCGTGCGGATCTTGGAGGACAAAGGCTACGTGGCGCACGAAGCGTTCGGCCGCAGCCACCGCTACCACACCACGGTGAGCAAGGATGCCTACAGTGCTCGGTCCATCAAACAGCTGATGCGCGACTACTTCTCCGGCTCACCCCAGCAGCTCCTCTCCTTCTTCATCGAACGGGAGAAGCTGGACACCAAGGAACTGGATGCGATCCTGAAACTGATCAAGACCAAAAAGACCGCCTGACATGGAACTGCTCAGCTACGCCCTGAAGGTGAACATGGCCTTCACTGCCTTGCTCGCCTGCTACTGGCTTGGCCTCCGCAAGGAGACCTGGTTCGCTGCGCGCCGTGGGTGGTTGCTCGGGGCGGCATTCATATCGCTGATGGTACCCGCACTACCCGAAAACACTGTGGCCGAAAGCCCCTACACGGTAACACTGCCAACGGTGGAACTGCTGGCTGATGCAACGGCCCAGGCTGGTGCCTCACCACTGACCTTCCTGATCGCGACCCACGTGGCGATCTCGCTGCTACTGGTACTTCGTTTGGTGGTACGCAGCATCCGGGCCATGCGCCTGATGCGAGGCCCCGTGCAGGAGGCCTGCTCCTTCCTGGGCATGGCACGGATGCCCGCACACGTGCACGGCCCCGATGCCGACGCGATGCTGCACCATGAACGCGTGCACGCCGAGCAATTGCATTCGCTGGATGTGCTCCTCCTCGAACTGCTCGCCGCCCTGTTCTGGACCAACCCCTTGTGGCGCCTGGCGCTGCGCGAACTGCGTCTGGTGCACGAACATGCCGCCGATGCCGTGGCCCGCACGCATCACGCACACTACGACCACCTGCTGCTGGCCCATGCGCTGGGTACCCGCAGCGAAACGCTCCTGCACAGTTTCCGTTCCTCCAACATCAAAACACGCATAGCCATGTTGTACAACACCCGTTCACCACGCAACGCTCGTCCGAAACTGCTGATGGCCCTGCCCGCCCTGCTCATCTGCCTGGGGCTCACCAGCTGGCAGGCCGAGCCCCTGCGACTTCCCGCAAGCATGAACAGCGCACCCGTCCACGTGGACCAACAACCCGAATTCCCCGGTGGACAGGAGGCGTTGATGAAGTACTTGGGCGCCGAGATCATGTACCCTGAAACGGCACGCAAGGAAAAGGTCGAGGGTATCGTGTATGTCGGATTCACCGTGATGGCCGATGGCAGCATCGCCCAGGCGAACGTGAAACGTGGCGTACATCCGGAAATCGACGCCGAAGCTGTCCGCGTGATCGCCGGCATGCCCAAATGGAAACCCGGAATGGCCCATGGCAAAGCCGTGGACGTTCAACTGACACTGCCCATCTCATTCAAGCTGGGCGAAGAGAAGTAGAACATCGGGATCGTGAACGCCGCTGCTTCAGGGATCCTGATGCAGCGGCGTTCCTCATTCAAGCCATCGCGTGCAGGACGATCGATCGCCCTAAGCTCAGGGCTTGAGCATGCTGCGCAAGCGCTGCTCCAAGGCCTGGATGCGCTGGAGTTCCGCTTTCAAGGTGGCATCGCCAGGACGCTCGCTTTGCTGGTAGCGTTCCATCAGTTCAAGCGTGCGTTGCAGTTTGATCAGCACCACCAGTTCCTCCGTGCGAACGCGGACGCTGTCGTAGTGCTGGTCCAATGCACGTGTGGCGGCCATGGCGGCAGCATATCGCTCTTCGCTATGCCGAAGGATGGCACGCTGCTGCTCACGCTCCACGCTGTCCGACAACTGCGCAGCGTGTTCCAGCGCCGATGCGTAGTAGGCCCTGTTGTGCTGCTCGAAGATGCGATGGGCCTCCATGCTGTCACCATGCACACCGCGCCGAGCATCCAAGGCTTCCATCAAGGACCGCAGCGCGGTATCCCGCTCCAGCACATCGGCGAAGAGGGCATCCACCAGGTCCTTGTCGTAGCCGCGACCGGAGAACGAGCCCTTGATCTCCTGCACCGCACCGGGACCTTGCAAGGCCGTGGGCACCGCAGGCTCTTCAGCCGGTGGAGCGGAACAGGCGAGCAGCAGGGAGAGCAGAGGCAGGATCACGTGGCGCATGGCGTTGCGTGTAAACCGGGTGTCGAACAAATTGAGGGGCGGGCTAACGTTGGAGGGGACCTTCCGGTTCCCTCAGCGCTCCAGCACGCGGATGCGCTCCTGCAACTGTTCCACTTGGAGTGACAGCTCCTTCACAGCTTCCAGGAGAACCGGTACCAGCTGGTTGTAATCCACGGTCTTGTAGATGGTCTCATCGCCCAGTCGGCGATAGAGCGCACGTTCGGACACCAACGCTGGCAGGACCGCTTCCACATCCTGTGCGATGACACCGTACTGTTCACGGGTGGTCTCCACTACATCACCCGCTTCGTTCCGGGTGCGGGTAAGCAGCGTGTAGTGGTGCCCCTCCAATCGGCGCGCCAGGTCCAGTGCACCGACGATGGGCCGGATGTCGCGCTTCAGCCTTCGGTCCGAAGCGGTCTGCCAACCACCCAAGGCATATCCGGTGCCCTCCACGCCCAGGTCCGCGGTGAAGTACCCGGCCCAGCCCGTGCTGATGTCCGTGGTCTGGCCGTAGATGCCGATCAGACCCAGACCGTAGGTGCCCACGCCCAGTGTGGTCACTCCGTCGGCTGCATTGCCGTTCGAACCATACAGGCCATAGCCCGCAGCGTTCTGGGCCTGTCCGACAACACCGTTGAAGCCGATGCCTGACATACCGGAACCGCCGGTACTGCGCAGGTTGGAACCATGGACCGCTGCTGTGCCTGTAGCCGTGGCGGGTATCTGGCCTGCCACCGCATACCCTGCACCATCGTTGTTCCCAAGGATCGCGGAGTTGTTGGCATCACTGCTGTTGGTCGTGGCCTGCACCGTTGCGAACGTATTGGCGGGGCTCGTGCTCTCTGCCCGCAGTGCAACGCCCAGGCCACCATGATCCGCGCGCACTGCAGAGGAGTTGGGCACCGCGGAACTGACCTGCAAACCGACCGTATTGCTGCCTGCATTCACGACCTGCACTGCGCCAGCATCCGTCGTAATGGTACGACCCTGCCCTGCCCCGCCGAAATCATAGGCCGCATCCAGCGAGCCGCCACCACCCGAACCACTCGTTGCCGCATGCAGTGCGTAGGGCACACTGAGCAGCCGTGTGGTGCCCAGGTCCTGATAGGTGCTTCCACCCGTGGCATCCATCTCCACCCGCATGTAGTGCGCCGCAGTTGCCCATGCCACCGTCGCGAAATTCCCCTCTACTGGTGTCCCCTGGCCAACGGCGATGGAGAACAGTCCGTATGGGCTGGTGCTCAGCGCATGCGTTTCGCGGTATACCACCGGCCCCGTTTCCGATCCACTGAGGATACTGATACGGAGTGCCACAGCCTGGTCGGGAATGATGTTTCCCGTAGCATCGCGGGCCACACCCTGAAAGTCAAAGGCCTGTGGTGCTTGTGCGAGAGCAGCACAGGTGAGTGTTATGGAGAAGAAAATGATGGTGAGGCGCATGATGTGGTGATGATCGGTTCAGGGGAGTTGTGCAAAACGGGTGGCCGTGGGCAGGGAGCCACCGATGGTGGACAGGATGATGTCGCGGTCGTTGTCCTGGCCCGTGTAGCGGACACTGCCGTCGAGGTTCAGGTCAGTGGGCAGGTAACCGGAGGCAGTGGCCGTGGGTACCAGCCCTCCGATCTGCATCAGGACCGGGTCGCGGTCGTTCTCCGGACCGGTGTAGCGCACCACACCATCGGCGTTCGTGTCACCGGCCCAGAGCATGCGAACACTGCCCCGTATGCGGAGGGCATCCGTTCCGTAGATGGGAGTGCTGCCATCGATCAGGTCCACCATAGTCGATGTGGTCCCGAGTGCGATCGCGGATTGCGTCATTACACTCAAGTGATTGCGGTGCATGACCACGATACGGTAGCTGCCCGGAAGCGCCATGATCCGCAACGGGGACGTTCCGTCATTGTCCACTACATCGCCATCCCGTTGCAACAAGGCCGCACGGGACGCCACCATCAACGCGGGGTCACTGGCATCACGCAATTCGATGTACACCCAGTCCACGATCGCATCAGAGCCCTGAACGGACAGTGCCGTAGGAGGAATGCCTGCGCTGCCGATCCAGGAGGTCGGCGCAAGGCCCATGGCCGAATAGGGTTCCGTGATGGGAAGTAGACCAGTGGTCCGAAGGCTGTCGTGCATCAAGGACGCCTGTTCGCGGTAGGGTCCATCCAACAGTACCCTGATGTTCAATCCCAGTAGCACGCCTTCGGGTTGTTGAACACCTGCGGTGATCGCGTATGTAGGAACACCGTATGTGGCACTGGCCACCTGCCCCAAGGTCCAGCCCAGACTGAAGTTACTGCCCGTGCCATGGCCGCCCGTGGAAACCAACGCACGCGGGCTCACACTTTGCGCGAACACGCCCAGGTTCGGTATGGCCAGCAGAAGGAAGGCAAGGCTAAAGCGTGTGATCATGGCGAGGGTGGTCATGTCGGACAACAATGCCAAAGATGGTGAGAAGTGGCCTCCGACGCCAGTAGGTGCGCAGTATCGATGGGCATGTAGCGGTTCACCTTATTCAAGGGTTCTCCACGCACGTGATCACTGCACGATCCTCCTCACACCATTCCCTTCCGAAAGGGCCAGCGCTGTTCGTACGCGGCCGGCCTCACCTTGCGGATGAAGGGACCGATGATGCGGTTGGCCACGCGGTTCCGGTGCTTCACATAAAAGAGCAGACCCACCGGCCTGGCGCCCAACGCGGTCTTGGCCTGCTCTGCCGTGCGACCGAGATTGATGCGGCGCAGGCCGCGGGCGAGCGCCACCTCGAGCAGGTCGAGCAACATCCGCTGGTAGAGCATGTGCTCCTGGTTGCACGCATAGTCGATGCCCACGAACTGCGCGTCAAGCACATCGCCCAGCACAAAAGCGGCATTGAAGCCCACGAGCCGCCCGCCAATGTAGTAGCCGTGGAATACCAGCTGATCGCCCAGAAGCTCCTTCCATCGCGCATAGACAGCCACGTTCAGCCGGCCGAACAGAAAGGGCGCACGCGCCAGCACATGGTCGAAAAGGGTCTGTAAGGCGGCGACCTCCTGTTGGATCTCCCCAGCGGAAAGATCCCGGATCTCCACCCCCGCCGAGCGCCCCAGGATGGACCGCACCCGCGTGCGGGCCTTGGCAGTAAGGGCGGCCTGGTATCCCTCCAGGTCCTTCCACGTGGGGCTGATGTCCAGCACCATGTTCACATCCATGGCCAAGGGGTGGTAGCCTTTCTCCTCCAGCACTTGCGCGACCTCCATCTGGTCGGGTCGCAGGTCCTTGAAGAGCAGCACGGCCACCTTGGGGTCCAGGCGTTCATCGGCCCGCAGTTGCTCCAGGGCACGACGCTGCTCACCGATGCTGACACCATCCACGAAATGGGCTCCATGGTCGCCGCAGTGAAAGGCATTGCCGCTCACCAGCGTGCTCACCTTCAACTCCCGGACGATGCGCGATCCGATGGCTGCACCCAGCCTTTGCACTGCCGAGCCATAGTCACTGCCATTATCCTCCAGGTCCAGCAGTTGGAAACAGGCCACCCCCACGGGCCGGAACTGCGGATCGAAGAACACGGCGTAGCGGAAGGCCATGCGACCGGCCATGGCATCCTCCAACGCGCACAATACATCGTAGTGCAGATACAGAACGGCATCCTTCGCCACCGCCTCCCAGTCGGCGCGGTGGATCAAGTGGATGGAATCGTGAAGGCTGAGCCTGAGCTGCGAAGGGTCAGGCATGGGGAAGCGCAGGGGTCAACGAGCAAATGCGGGGATAGGACCGGACGGACCGAAAGTACCGCAGGGGAAGCAGGCCCTGCGGCTATTGGCACGGACGGAGAACACGCAACGACCGGGAATGGTTGACACAGCACAGAACGAGTGATCAACGTGACCAATTGCCATGCACCCGTCGCCTTGTGATCGATCACCACGCGTTGGCGGTGCCCATCGCATCTACCGCACCAGCGTGATCGATCCCGCCACCTCCCGGTTCTTCTGGTAGGGCAAGCGATACTCCACGCGATAGGCATACACACCGGAAGGCAGTGCCTTGCCATGGAATGTGCCATCCCAACGGATGAGTGGATCCTTCGTGGAGAACACGATCTCTCCCCAGCGGTCAAAGACCTGCACGGAGTAGTCCTCCGCCGCGCATTCGCTGGTGCCGCTCCAGGTGTCGTTGATACCGTCGTTGTCCGGTGTGAAGGACGATGGGATCCACACGCTGCATGAGTCGGTGCAATCCTGCAAACGGATCGTGCGCTCCACCAGCACCACACCACAGGTCAGCGTGGCCTCCAGGGTGACGAGCACATCGCCTTCCGCATTGAAGCGGACCAAGGGATCGGTCTCCGTGGAGCCGGACGCGGCGCCGCCACTGAAGGACCAGTGCGCACCCACCACCATGGAATCGGCGAGGAGCGTGAACTGCACAGGCTCCTGGATGCAACGCGCTTCCTCCAGGAAGTCCGCTTCGCACAGGCATTCCATGTTCATCACCAGGGCCTCGGCCACATCGCTGCAACCGTTCACATCGGTGGCGGTCACGGTGTAGGTGCCTGCTTCATACACTGCCGTGGGCTCGCTCACGGGTATCCCGTTCAGCGTGTAGGTCACGGTCATGCCCGCCAAGGGGAATACCGAGCTCAGGTCCACCGTCTGCCAGGGGCAGAGCGTGAAGGTGAGGTCTGCACCCAGCGCAGGGTTGGGGCTCACCGACAGGCTCACCACCGCTGTGTCCGTGCAGCCAACACTATTGGACACCACCAACTGATAGTCGCCCGCAACGGAAACACCCGAGGGATCCGGCACGGTTCCACCACCGAAGGTCCATTCCTCGGTAAGGCCTGCGGTGAAGTAGGCGGCAGCCAGGTCGAAGATGGAACCGGCACAGATGCTGGCGGTCTCATCCGCACCCAGTGCAGGCGCCGGGTCCAATGCCAGCGTGACCGAGGCCGAAGCCGTGCAGAGATCCACGGAGGTGACCGTAAGGATGTACTCGCCTGCATTGGTCACCGAAGTAGGATCCGCTACGGGATCCCCGCCCTCCGTCCAAGCCGTGGTGTTGGTCCCCGTGGCGAAGAGGGTGGTGAGGTCCACCCCGGCGCCATCGCAGCTCGTCAGCGATTGATCGGGACCGAGCACCGGCAGGGGCATCACCACCACCGTGGTCTGGGCGGTATCGGTGCAGTTGTTGATGTCCGTGGCCACCAGGGTGTATGCGCCCGCATCGAGCACGGACGTGGGGTCGGGCACTGCCACCCCTGCGATCGTCCAGCTTGTGGTGAGGCCGGCGGTGGGGAAGAAGCCGGTAAGGTCCAGCGCCTCATCCTCGCAGGTGGTATCGATCAGGTCCGGACCGAGCGCTGGACTTAGGTTCAGGGTCACCACCACCAACGCCGTATCGGTACAGCCGCCACCGGTGGAGACCACCAGCTCATAGGTGCCGCCCTGGTAGACCGCGGCCGGTGTCAGAACCGGTGCGGCCAGGTAGCTCCACGATGCCGTGAGCCCGGTGGTCGTGTAAAGCGCCGTAAGGTCCAGCGAACTGTTGTTGCACAGTTCAACGGCCTGGTCCCCGCCCAGGGCGGGTGGCACATCGGCCAACAGCGTCACCATTGCCGTGTCGGTGCAGCCCTCGGGCGTGCTCACCACCAGCATGTAGTCACCTGCATCCGTGGCTGTGTTGGGCGTGGAGAGGACTGCGCCACCGAAGCTCCACTCGCTGGTGTAACCGGTGGTGGTGTAAAGGCTCGTCAGGTCCACGATCGCTCCGGCACAAGTGCTCACTGTTTGGTCCGCTCCCAGCACGGCTGCAGAACCGATGGTCAGCGTGACCTGAGCCGTGTCGTTGCAGTTGCCGGCGTTGATGCCGACCACCTCATACACCCCGGAGACCATGGCCGCAGCGGCCGTGGTCTGTGGGATGGGCACGCCATCCAAGGTCCACGTGTAGTAAGCCGCTCCGGTCCCCGAAAAGAGGGCCGTAAGGTCCACCGCACCCGCACCGCTGCATTGCGACACGGTCTGGTCAGGCCCCAGCACCACCTCCGCCATCTCGCTCACCTGATAGGTACCGTACCACCAACACCCGTCCCAGGGATCGATCGCCTCCAAGTTGTACCAGCCAGCAGTGCTCACTGATGAAGGGTCGGAAAGGATGTTCCCGTTCTGGTCATACACGGTCCAGGTCATCCAGTTGAACATGGTTGCATTGCCGGCCAGCAGGTCAACTGAAGTACCCGGACAGAGGTTGGCATACTCATCCCCGATCCACCCACCACAGGGAGGGGGCGGCCAATAGAAATTGACCGTGAATCCACCACTGCCGCCACCATCGAACCAGCCCGGGGTCCACCCGCCGCCGGGGCCGGTGCCACCATTGGCGCACGCGGTGTCGATCACGGTGATGATCCACGTGCCGTCGCCGTTCTCATAGTCGAACACATCGAGAGATCCACCCTGAGGCGTCCATGTTCCGGTAAAAGGGGCATTGCCCGTGGTGATGTTGTTCCAGCCCCACATGGCGAACGTGGTGTTGGTGTAGTTCTGCCCCCCTGCACCGTTGAACTCCGAGAGCAACAGCGTGGTCCCTTCGGGCGAGGTGAGGAAGATCTGCAGTGTCTGCGGATGGTCCGTGGTGATGTTGATGGTCAGTTGGTCCAGGTAGGCCTCACCCCCCCAGCCCATGCCCGGCGGGGTCAATATGCCTATGCCGTTCACATTGGCCGTGAAGGTGCTGGTGTCGCACAGCGGAATGGGACCGCTGGTGAACCCAAAGCTGGAGGTCTGCGCGCTGCCTGGCCGTGCCGATGCCACCATCAACAGCACCAGGAGAAGTAGACGCAGTACCCGGGAGATGGACATGATGGAGAACCCACTAAAGCATCAAAAGTATTCTGATACCCAACTACTTGACGTGACGCGGGTCAGATAGTTGCCTCATCACTCTCCATTGGGCGCTTTACAGCGACCGCAGAGCGTGCAATGGTGGAACGCCCATCACCACACCCAGCCCAGCCGCAGGTCGAAGACATCGGCCACGTGGCGATGCGCTTTCAAGGAGGTGCCGATCAACAGGCCTTTGCCGATGGTGTATGAAAGCTGGTAACGCTGGTAGATCGCATCGCCCTCCCACGAAGGGGCGTAGAGGTAAGCGCCGAACCAGATGCCGAAGCGCACACGGCCCGAAAGCAGTTCAGGACCCGCCATCAGGGCGCCCTTCCAGGCACTTTCAGCAATACCCCAGCGTGCCACCTGTTCGGCTGCGTAGCCGTCATACACCCATTCCGTGCCACCACCGAGTGCCGTAAGGCGGCCTGTTCGCCCGCTCGCAACACCCATCACGCCCCACAGCCCGCAGCGAACGGGGGAGCCGCCCGAAACCTCGGCCGGCGCGTTCTTGTTCGACATGGAGCCCATGGCCTGGTACTGGAACCGTGGCTGATCGCGCCACACGTGGTCCCGCACCGGCCGGGTGATCCGGACCGGCTTGAAGGCGTACTGGGCACCCAGGCTCCACGTGGGGAAGTTGATGCCCTTGTTCGGCATCCGCATGCCGCCGTTGGAGATGTGGTTGAAGTTGAAGCCCGCGTTCATCGTCCACCGGGGGTTGAGGTGGTAGCCCAAGTACGCGTTCATCATCACCATGAAGCTCACCCTGGTGCTGTAGAAGAGGTTGGTCGGGTTGGTCGCCTCGTCGTAGGGCCGATCCAGGTAGGCCACCCCCACCCCGGCGCGGATGGAACCGTGCAGCCGGTGTTGCGCGCGGATCATGGGCTCCACGTACGGGGTGATGGAGAACAGGTGGCCCAGCACCTCCGGATCGTCGTAGTCCACAAAATGCAAGGCCACGCCCCGCTTGGCCACCAGGCCCGAGGCGCGGGTATGCCGCTCATCCGCCAGCAACCACGCCAGGTCCACTTCCAGTCCATAAGGCTTGGATGTGGACACGTCCACCAGCTCCCGCGAATGCGGAATGATCCAACCCGAATGCGCGGCGGCGCCAAGCAGGAACGGAGGCTTCACCCGCTGTGCGATCGTGTCCTGCGCCGGCAGGCTTTCCGGCAGGCCAAGGAGGATCAGCAGGAGCGTGCAGAGGAGCGTGACCGTTCGGCGCATGATCGGGCATTGGCGCCGTGAAGATCGTTCAGTTCGCGCGTTCCTGCGGCACCTGCATTCCAAGGGTCAGGATCACCATCAGCTGCCCGCGACCTGGTCACAGCGGGCATCGCGGCCGAACGTTAAAGATCGTTCAGTTCCATCCAAGCATCACCCTTTGCATGGACCTTGGTCACACAACACCCGGGACCATGCGCGCCAAACACCTTGCTGCCCTGTTCATCCTCCTCCTCTCCCTCGTTTCCTGTGTTTCCGATCCTGAAGCAGCGGCCCCTCCAGCGTCCGACCCGGAACATAGCTCTGCGGCACCCGGACCATGGGCACACACGCAACCCGACCTGCTCGACCTCGACCTCATCCAGCGCACCTGTGCGCTCTATGTCGCGGTGCGCTCCAGTGCGTGGGACGGACCCATCGCCTTCGGCCGTGACATCGATGACAGCATGGTGCACTGGAACCTGTGCCCCGGAGGGAACATGGTGGCCTGCGTAAAGACGCCCAGTGCCGGCGGCGATACCATCATCACCGGCATTCCATTGCCGTTCCAGCCCGGGCTGTGGCATTGAGGGCACGGCATCCATTATCTTCATCGCAGATGCACGGAACATGGTCTCCTCTCAAACTCATCTGGCCGATCTGAACAGTGCACTACGACACTTGTCCATCTGCGGCCTGCTGATCGCCCTGCTTGCGCTGCCCAGTTGCAGCAGCCTCCGACAGGGTGCATGGAAACCACTGCCTACAACACCAGAGGCTGAGCACTGAGCGAACAACCTGCGGACCTTACACCCTGCCATACTTGAACCACCATGGAGCACGCCACCACCTACCTCCACAGCGCACGCCACCAATTCACGTATTACAAGACGCTCGGCGAACGCACATTCTCCCAAGTGGACGATGCGCAACTGTTCTGGCGCGCCGACCGTGAAGCCAACTCCATCGCCATCATCGTGCAGCACCTGCACGGCAATATGCGCTCGCGGTGGACGGACCTGCTGACCAGCGATGGGGAGAAGGAATGGCGTGAACGCGACCTTGAGTTCGAGGAGGTGATCACCGACCGGGCCACGCTCATGGCCCGCTGGGAGGAAGGCTGGCAATGCGTATTCGATGCGTTGGATACCCTGAACGCCGGGAACTTCGACAGCACCGTGTACATCCGCGCGCAGGCCCACACCATCACCGACGCCGTGAACCGACAGCTCTGCCATTACGCCTACCACGTGGGTCAGATCGTGCTGCTGGGTCGTATGCTCAAGGGTAGCACATGGAGCAGCCTATCCATCCCACGCGGCAACTCCGGCAGGTTCAACCAAGAGAAGTTCACAGGCGGCCAGCACGGTGGGCATTTCACGGAGGAGCTGAAGTAGGGTGGCTCCGACCTCAGGCTGCGCGTAGCCTGCGGCTACGCGCAACAACGCAGGCTCTTGTTAGCCTGTGGCTACCTTCCCGATCCGACCCAAGATCCATGTCATCCGGCTACCGCATCGGCGACCAGCACGCACTTCACTTCCTCACGTTCACTATCGTGGACTGGATCGATGTATTCACGCGTCGCAAATACCGCGACATCGTCATCGACAGCTTCCGCTACTGCCAGGATCACAAGGGGCTGAAGGTGCATGCCTGGGTCATCATGTCCAACCACGTACACGCCATCCTGAGCACGCCAGAGCACGAACTGTCCGATGTGGTCCGCGACTTCAAGGGCTTCACCAGCAAAGCGATCGTAAAGGCCATCCAAGAAGAGAATGAAAGTCGCCGCGATTGGATGCTGGCTCGCTTCGTGGCCCATGCCGTCCGCACTGCTCGCAATGAGAACTACAAGGTGTGGACACACGACAACCACCCGTTACAGATGCAGCCTCACTTCATCATGCAGCGGGTCAACTACATCCACCAGAACCCAGTGCGAGCCGGTTGGGTGGACCAGCCGCGAGACTACCTCTATAGCTCCGCCCGCGACTACGAGGACGAGCCGGGCTTGCTGAAGTTGGAACGGGTGTGGTGAGTTCCGGGCGCTTCGCGTTGCCTGCGGCTACGCGCAGCAACGTAGGCTCTCCGTGGCCTCTGGCTACATACGCGCAATGACCTATCTGATGGGTAGCCACAGGCTACCGTGCTCCGGTTCTTGTCGAGCGTAGCCGCAGGCAACGCTCAGAAACGCGGCCACGCTAGGCGCAGTTGGGGGTGGAACGGGTGTGGTAGTGGGCTGCACATAGCCTGTGGCTACGCGCAACACCGTAGGCTCCCTGTAGCCTATGGCTACACTTGCCAAGTGAGTAGTTGGCGTGGGATGGGTAGCCACAGGCTACCGTGCTCCGGTTCTTGTCGAGCGTAGCCGCAGGCTACGCTCAGAGAAGGACCCGGTCCATTTCCTCTACATTGGTGGCAGCTGAACACACATCGCATGGGACTCTTCAATGCGCTTCTCGGTAACGCCGGTGCCGTGGACCCGGCCGGTCTGCAAAAGGAATATGCCCAACTGCTGCTCGATGGCGAACAGGTGGAGGTGGGCTTCAAGCTCATCCGCGATGTGTTCATCTTCACCAACGGCCGCCTGATCCTGGTGGAGGTGCAGGGCCTCACCGGCAAGAAGGTGCACTACCTCTCCCTGCCCTACAAAAGCATCTCGCGCTTCAGCATCGAGACCGCCGGCACCTTCGAACTGGATGCCGAGCTGAAGATCTGGGTGTCCAGTGAGACCATCCCCAGTGTACAGAAGAAGTTCGACCGATCGGTGAACATCTACGAGCTGCAACGCATCCTGGCGGCGCATACGCTGAAGCTGGGGTAAGTGCCGGACGGTTGGCCACCGGGTCCCATCGCCTGCAATATCCAGTACCTTTCCTTGGTTCTACGATCACCACCCAAGGCCCCCCGACCATGACCCTACGCCTCCCCCTCCTACTGGCCGGCTGCATGCTGGTCACATCCCTGATCGCACAGGATGAGCAGCCCACCGCAGCGCCCATCGCCACGGTGCAGTTCGATGCCATGGAGCATGACTTCGGTGCCATCTACCAAGGCTCGGAGAACCCGCACGTGTTCACCTTCACCAACACGGGCGATGCGCCGTTGGTGATCGCGAACGCCTCCGGCAGCTGCGGCTGCACCGTGCCCTTCTATGCCAAGGACCCCATCCTGCCCGGCGAGCGGAGCGAGATCCACATCGTGTACAAACCCGGGAAGCAGGAAGGGCAGCAGCGCAAGACGGTGACCCTCACCGCCAACACGGAACCGTCGCAGATCATCCTCCGCATCAGCGCCGAGGTGCTGGTGGTGGACTCGGTGACGGCGCCCGCCCTTTTCGAACTGGAGGAGGAACAGGAGAACGCACGCATGGCCATCAGCACGGTGGACCCCGGCTGCTTCGTGATCTTCCCCAACCCCACCAGCAACGAGCTGCGCCTGGACCTGAAGGAGCACATCGGTCGCGCGGCCGATGTGCGCATCAACGACCAGATGGGCAGGACCATGCTGCAGACCCGCATCGAGGCCATCAGCAGCGAGGCCAGCCGCCTGGATGTCGCCGCGTTCCCCGCCGGCATCTACATCGCCACCATCCACGTGGAAGGCGGACAGCCGATGTCGCAGTGTTTTGTGGTGAGCAGGTGAGGCGGCGGGAAGATCTTGAACGGACTACCCGCGTGATGTGCGACGTTTGCGCACCGTAGTGGCCCGTACCTGCTGCTTGGAATGGATCACGGCAAGGATGGACGCTACCGTGCCCTTCGGAGGATAGTGATAGATGATCCTGTACGGCGGTAAGATCACCTCCTTGTAGGTCCTGGTCCGCAACTCAGGCACCATTCGGCCACTTCCCGGAAAGCGCTCGATGAGCATCTCTGCTGAAAGGATGCGCTCTACTTGTTGACCGGCCCTTACTGAAGAATCCAAGGCGATGTACGCTGCGATGGCATCAATGTCCTCCAGCGAGCCTGGTGTCCAGATCACTTCAGCCATTTGGCCAGCTTCTTCCGAGCTTGAGCAGAGGTGAGGCCCTTTCCTGCGTCCAACTCCTTCATGCCACGCTCCACTTTTCGAACCACCACCATGTGCTCCAGCAACTCATCCACAGTGAATCGCTCGGGCATGGCCTTGATCCGTTCCAATACGGCCTTCTTGTGCAGTTTCTCCTCCGTGGTGCGCATAGCCCAAAGGTAATGGCAACGCGATGTTAGCGGATGTGGGCCTTGGCCATGCCTCTCCCCTAGCTGCGCGTAGCCTGCGGCTACGCGCAACAACGTAGGCTCTCCGTAGCCTTTGGCTACACCGCCACAGTGAACCGCGGCGTGGGTAGCCACAGGCTACCATGCTTCTGTTCTTGTCGAGCGTAGCCACAGGCTACGCTCAGATCCAGGGACCTTGTCCTACCTTCCGTTCATGGACCCGCTCTCGCTGCTCTTCGATGACCACGACGAGGTGGACATCCGCGAGCGCAACCTGCCCCACTGGCGTCAGGAGGGCAAGTTGTACTTCGTGACCTGGCGTCAGGCGGACAGCCTGGCGGCGGAGAAGCGCGAGGAACTGCACCGCCAGCGGGAGGCCTTCATCGCCGTGCATGGCGACCCTGCCGAGCAGCGCTTGAGCTCCGAGGCATTGCGCCACTACCACCGGCTTTTCAGCGAGCGGGTGCTGCGCTGGCTGGATGCCGGGCACGGCTCCTGCGTACTGCGCAGACCGGAGGCACGGGAGATCATGCGCACGGCCTTGCACCATTTCGCCGGGCAACGCTACACGTTGGGCTCCTTTGCCATTGCAGGGAACCACGTGCATGTCCTTGTGGCACCTGTCCCAGGCATCGATCTGTCCGAGGTGATGCACAGCTGGAAGTCCTACACCGCGAAGGCGATCAACAAGGCGCTGGGGCGCAGCGGTACGCTTTGGAAGGAGGAGAGCTACGATCACCTGGTGCGCAACGAGGCCTCGCT
>JBGTAJ010000227.1:0-8794 GCA_041749915.1 Flavobacteriales bacterium | reverse complement strand
CGCCCCAGCGCCGTTCAGCCTCGCCCGCACCACCGCGCCCCGGCCCACAACGCCCCGCATCCTGGTCCATTCCCGGCGAAACCTGAACAACATTCGGCGCATCCGGGACAACTCTCGTCTCATCCTGTTCCAAGTGAGGTGAACTTGGGACCACTCTCGCCTCATCCTGTTCCAAACGAGACGAACTTGGGACCACTCTCGCCTCACCCTCTTCCAAGTGAGGCGAACTTGGAACCACGCTCGCCTCATCCTGTTCCAAGTGAGGCGCACTTGGGACCACTCTCGCCTCATCCTGTTCCAAGTGAGGCGTACTTGGGACCACACTCGCCTCACTTTATCCAAGGTGCCTATCACCTTGGACAACTCTCCGCTCATCCTGTTCCAAGTGAGGCGAAGTTGGAAGAGGGTGCGGCTCATCTTGTTCCAAGTGCGGGGAAGTTGGAAGAGGGTTCGGCTCGTCCTGTTCCAAGTGCGGCGGACATTGGACCGGATGCGGCTCATCTTGTCCTGGGTTCGGCTCGGGTTGTCCTGGATCTGGACCTGTACTCCAAGGACATGAGCACAGCTTATCAAATGCCACCCACACCGTCACGTTTTGGCGGGCAGGTATCGCATCTTCACAGCTTGGCCTTTTACGCTGGTCCATTACATACCCCAATTCCCACATAGCATGGAAACCACCTTCACCACCATTCTCGATGCCATAGATGCCCGGCAGCGCCGTTCGGTGGTCGTCACCTGGAAAGGCACCCCACCAGATCTAAGTAAGGAGACCTGGGAGATGGGGATCACCAACGATGATGAGGAGATGTGGGCGACCCGGGACAAGGGCCTCCACACACATTACGTATTTGACCTGAAGGGTATTGAACATGCACGCAGCCTTTACAATGATCTGTGCGTCCACTTCAAGCAGCCGGAGCGGAGGGACCTCTTCCATACAGACCATGTGAACACCGGGCGGCGAATGTTCTTTCTTGTGAAGGTGATCTTGGGAAAAGGATAGTGCCCATCTTCGCCTCATGCCATATCATTTCCCCTTCGGACAAACACTGAAGCCCGTCCTTCAACAGGAGCGCAGTGCGAAGAAGCTGTTCGTCCTAGGCGTATACGCCAGTGCGGTACATGCAAGGTGGACCGATGCAAAAGGCAAGCTGCTCGTGAATGCGCTTGCCGTTGCCAGTGAGCCTTACATCTTTTGGCGCGGTGAGGATGCTGAAGAGATCATCTGCAAGATCAACTTGCCCGATGGTGTCGGCACATTGTCCGCAGCATCGGCCAGCCTCAACGGACCTTCCGGTAAAGCGCTTGACGAATTGTTCCTCACACCCTTGCGCATTGACCGCAGCGAAGCATGGCTATGCGATCTACTCCCAGAGTCGCGGATGAACCCGAGCCAAGCCAAGGCCATCCAGCGGGCTTACACGCCTTTGCAGGAACGTTATGGCTTACCCAACGCCACGGTGCCACTGTTCGACAAGAAAGAATCGGACACGTACGCACGGCGACTGCAGATCATGCAGGAACTGATCGACTCCAAAGCAGAACAGATCGTTGTGCTTGGTGATGTACCCATCAAGCAGTTCATACAGCCGTTGAGCAATACGCCTGTGCGTAACCTGGCACATCTAACGGACCTGGCCGGAGCTTACGGCGCCCCTTGGCAAACGAAATTGGATGGCCGATCGGTGGAGGTGATCGGCCTATGCCATCCACGGCAGGCTGCCCGCTTGGGCAGCAGCAGTGCCGAGTGGGGTGCCCGACATGATAGTTGGATCAAGCAGATGTCCTGACCCAGCCCATCCTTCCCATCTTCGCACCTTACCAAGCAGCTACCCTTCCGAAGACGTATTCACCTGACCCACAGAAAAGCAGATCGACATGCTCGAGGATATTGTACAAGCATTCGTCTATGTATTTGCTGGTGGCTTTTTCGGAGCGCTAGCACAGGACTTTGTTAAGGGATATAGGAGGAGAAGGGCCGAACGGGAAAGGATTAGCCAAGAGTTAGATGAGATCGATTGTCCAGAGTGCGATCCAGAATCCTGTTTAGAGGAGTGGAAGACGACGATAACAACGCAAATGCACTTCAATGATCTTATCATCAAATTCCGTTCGATCGTTCTGTCTGTATTCATAGCTGGACTCGGCCTGATCTTCAATGCCTATAAGAACAAGGAGATCTTTGGCCTCGAGCTTATGGTGCTGGTCAGTATGGCACTTGTCTTCTGGATCGCTTGCTTCATCCTGGACTACTTCTACTATCACCAGCTATTGCTCGGCGCTGTCAGGCATGCCAAGAAGTTCGATGACAACGAGCACTTCAGGAAGGTAGGCATGTACGGTTTGACCAAGCGTGTAGGCCTCGCAGTTGGCCTGTTCCAAAGTAAGTTGGTCATTTGGTGCTTTTACCTTCTGCCAACCATGGCTGTTGTAGGCGTTGTACTGTTAAAGCAGCTAGGTAAGATCTGACCCCATGCCCACCCTCCACTGGATCGGAAAAGACAAGGTGATCAACCACCACCGCGAGGTGCCCTACAAGGTGCTGGAGCACGGCTATGGCTTTGATTCTACCAAGGGGAAGACCAAGCAGCCTACCAGCAGCGGCAACAAGGTGCTCCACGGCGACAATCTCGAAGCGCTCAAGAGCCTGCTGCCCGAATACGAGGGCAAGGTGAAGTGCATCTACATAGACCCGCCATACAACACCGGCAACGAGGGCTGGGTATACAACGATAATGTGAATGACCCGCGTATCAAGAAGTGGTTGGGCGATGTGGTGGGCAAGGAGGGCGAGGATTTGAGCCGCCACGACAAGTGGTTGTGCATGATGTATCCGAGGTTGGTGCTATTGCACAAGCTCCTAGCCGATGATGGTACAATTTTCGTGAGCATAGATGACAATGCTTACGCACTGCTCAGGACCGTGTTCGACGAAATCTTCGGCGTTGGCAATTTTGTCGGGAACATTGTCTGGCAGAAGAGAACATCCCCAGATGCAAGGTTGAATCTTGGACCGGCACATGATTATGTCTTAGTCTTTGCTAAACAAAAGGCACAGATGAGATTGAATCTTGTTCCGGTAAGTGATGCTCGTGCTTCCGCATACAAGAATCCGGACCATGACCCTAGAGGTCTCTGGGCCTCCGTTGATATTACTGGGCAAACAGGACATGCTACGCCAAGCCAGTTCTATACGATAACGAGCCCAAGTGGTAGGGCGATGGAACCGCCGTCTGGTCGATGCTGGGCAATGGCAGAAGCTACGTTCAACAAGCTTAATAAGGACAACCGCATCTGGTTTGGAATGGATGGGACAGCGAGGCCACGGTTGAAGAAATTCCTAAGTGAATCTGAAGGAACAACTACGTGGACTTGGTGGCCAAATACAGAGGTCGGACACAATCAGGAGGCAGCCAAGGAACTGGCAGAAATCCTTGGGAGTGTGGGGCAGTTCGACACCCCCAAACCAGCGCGGCTTATAAGCCGAATCCTGCAATTAGCTACTGATAAGGAAGCCCTCATACTAGACTCCTATGCCGGAAGCGGCACCACCGCCCACGCCGTGCTGAACCTGAACAAGCAGGACGGCGGCAACCGCAAGTTCATCCTGATCGAGATGATGGACTACGCGGAGACCATCACCGCCGAACGCGTGAAGCGCGTAATGCAGGGTTATGGCGCGGAGAAGAACAAGACCGAAGGCACCGGCGGGTCTTTCGACTACTACACCCTGGGGGCACCGCTCTTTAACGGGCAGGAGCAGTTGAACGAGGACGTGGGCGTAGAGCGGATCAGGGAGTACATCTGGTACAGTGAGACGCGGGCGGCACTTGAACCGCCCGTAGCAACGGCCAAGGGCAAGGCTGCGAAGGCCAACCCCTCCTACTTGGGCATGCACGAACGCACGGCCTACTATTTCGTGTACGAGGCCAAGGCGCTTACCACCCTGGACCACGAACTGCTTGGTACCCTGCCCACCAAGGGTGAGCGCACCGTGATCTATGCCGACAACTGTTTGCTGCCCAAGAAATTCCTGGAGCAGCACGGCATCGTGTTCAAGAAGATCCCCCGCGACATCAGCCGCTTCTGAGCCATGGAACTGAAAACTTACCAGCAGCGGGTGATCGACGATCTGGGTGATTACCTGGATCTGTTCCAGCACATCGGCGACCCGGCCAAGACCTACAACCTCTATTGGGAGCGTAAGGCCGGACCCTACGATTCCCTCAGCAACAAAGGCATGCGGCCCTACCAGGACAATGTGCCGGGGGCCATCCACCTGTGCATCAAGGTGCCCACCGCAGGCGGCAAGACCTTCATGGCCGTGAACGCGCTGAAGACCGTGTTCGATCACTACGGCCCGGCTGCGCCGCGGGCAGTGGTATGGCTGGTGCCCTGGAGCAACCTGTTGCAACAGACGGTGAAGAGCCTGAGTGATCCGGACCACCCCTACCGGCAGAAGCTGAACCAGCTTTTCCAAAGCCGCGTGGAGGTGTACGAGAAGGACCAGTTGCTGATGGGCGCAGGCTTCAACCCCACCAGCGTGCAGGAACAGCTAAGCATCATCGTCATGAGCTTCGCCAGCCTGCGCGCCCGTCGCAAGGAAGACCGCAAGGTTTTCCAAGAGAACGGACAATTGGCCGGTTTCAGGGAGCTCTATGACAAGGACACCAAGCACAAGGCGGATACAGACGATACGGCACTGATCAACGTGATCCGCTACCTGAACCCTGTGGTGGTGGTGGACGAGAGCCACAACGCTGAGAGCGACCTGAGCGTGGACATGCTCAAGGATCTGAACCCGAGTTTCATCCTGGACCTCACCGCCACTCCGAAGACCAACAGCAACATCATCAGCCTGGTGCCCGCGCTGGAACTGAAGAAGGAGCAGATGGTGAAGCTGCCCGTGATCGTGTATAACCAGCACGACCGCAGCGAGGTGATCGAGAACGCCCTGCACCTGCGGCAACGCCTGCAGGCCATCGCGGATGAGGAGCACAAGGCCGGTGGCCGGAAGATCCGCCCCATCATCCTCTTCCAAGCCCAGCCCCGCACCGGCGAAGAGAACGTCACCTTCGAGAAGCTGAAACAGACCTTGATCAAGGCCGGTATCCCCGAGGCCGAGATCAAGATCAAGACCGCGGACAAGGACGAACTGAAGGGCATCGACCTGATGGCCGCGGACTGCCCGGTGAAGTACATCATCACCATCAACGCCCTGAAGGAAGGCTGGGACTGTCCCTTCGCCTACATCCTCGCCAGCTTGGCGGACAAGAGCAGCGCGGTGGACGTGGAGCAGATCTTAGGTCGTGTGCTGCGGCAGCCCTTCGTGATGCGCCATAGCAACCCCATGCTCAACATGAGCTACGTGCTCACGGCCAGCGTGAAGTTCCACGACACGTTGCAAGGCATCGTCAAAGCCCTCCAGCAAAGCGGTTTCAGTGACAAGGACTACCGCGCGGTGGATACCATGACGCCCGCCGAGAAGGAGAAAGCGAAACTGGAAGCCGTGCAACTGGCCTTGCAGCCAGAAGCCGCACCGGCCGAGGACCTTGACCTGAAGCCCATCACCTTCGACCCAACTGCCGCCACACCACCGTCCACCAAGGACCTGAAGGCCATTGAGACCGAGGCCCTGAACAAGGCCGCCGAACTGGAAGCCGAGATCGAAAAGGCCGCCGGTTCAGCAGAAGATCCCATCTTGCAGGAAATGGGCGAACAGGTATACCGCTACGCCATGCGAGACGATGTGGCCGAACTGGCCAAAGGCATCGTGCTGCCCCGCTTCGTCATCAAGGTGCCCGGCAACATCTTCACCGGCGCCGAAGAAGCTTGGGGCGAACTGAGCCAGGAACCCCTGTTGAAGGACTTCAAGCTCAGCAACCAGGACCTGAACATCGATTGGGAGAGCATCGAGAGCGAGCTCTACATGGTGGACCTGGAAACCGGTACCGGCGGGCAGGCCAATCCCGCATTCAAGAAGATCCTGCAAAGCGATGTGCGCGAACCGGTGATGGCCTACATCCTTGCCAAGCCGCAAGAAGCCCGCTTGAATGATGTGGCCGATCAGGTCTTGGCCCGTATCGGCGACATGTGGCCCATCGCCGATCAGGAGATCAAGCGCTACGTGGTCCGCCTGCTGGAGGACTTCACCGCCGAGAAGCTGCACGATGTGCTCACCCGGCCCACGGCCTATACCGGCCGCATCAAGAAGAAGATCCAAAGCCTCGCTGACGCCCACGCCGAACAACGCTTCAAGGAGCTCTTGCAAGTGGGCAAGATCGCCACCGAGGCCCACTGGCGCTTCACCGAGAAGATCGTTCCCGGCCAGCTCGGCAAAAGCATCCACAACGCCCTCTACGAGCGCGAAGGCAGCATGAACGGTTTCGAGGAACGCGCCATCAGCGAGCTGGGCGCGTTACCCAACATCGCCTGCTGGCACCGCAACCTCGGTCGCGGCAAAGGCTTCTCCATCAACGGCTTCGCCAACAACCACTACCCGGACTTCATCCTGCTCACCAAGAGCAGCAAGGTCATCATCGTAGAGACCAAAGGCGACGACCGCGACAACAGCGACAGCGCCGCCAAGGCGCGGTTGGGTCGCATTTGGCAAGAGAAGGCCGGCGCGGGTTTCTTCTACTTCATGGTCTTCGACCAGGGGAAGGTGGATGGGGCATACACGCTGGCGGATGCGAAGCGGTTGGTGGGGGAGGTGGGGTAAACAACGATCGCCGATGGTTACCATTGAGGAAGTCTACAGCAAGCTTATTCGGGAAGGTATCCAACGCGGATATGAAGTCATCGCCGAGTTCTGTGTTTCCTCGAGGGCTCAGGATTTTAACAAGAAGATAGACATCGTCTGGGTACAGCGCAGAGCCGCACGTGTTGACAGTAACGTTGGTTCGTTGCGTCAGTGGGAGGTAAAAGCTGCCTTCGAAATAGAGGGCTACAATGTTCCAATGGATCGGATTGCTATGCATAAGGCGCAGTTTGATCGATTGATAGCTGACCACACGGATAAGTTCCCCTTTTATGTGGTCCTCTATACGCGCGCCGATCATCGAACGGACCCGGATTGGGGCGACGGAGATCCCAGGCGCGAGGATATACTGTTCAGAAGAAAATCCAGATCCAGCCCGGCGGAGTCATTCCATGTTGTTGACGGTCGCGCTTTGGATGAGGTCATTCAGCCTTAGGGGTCCATGGTTGTTGGTGGTCGGGTAGCATGGCTTCGCGGTCTTGTGGTCCTTTGGTTTCTGGGCTCCTCGGTCTCTTGGTCTTTAGGCTGTTGGCTTTGGGTAATAGGCCGCAGAGACGCCGAGGCGCTAAGGGGCCGTACTTCTTACTGAGCCGCTTAGCAACTGAACCACTGGGCCTCTAGGCCACTGAGCCTCTAGGCCTCTGAACCACTGAACCACTGAACCACTGGGCCTCTGAACCACGGAGCCTGAGAACCAAAGAACCACAGAACCACAGAACCTAAGAACCACTGAGCCCACTGCCTTTCCGCTGCGCGGCCTAGAGCCGAATGCAACCCTCCCAGGGCCTGGAAAGCAGCCCTGCCCCCCAAGGCCATGCACCGCCGGGTGTGCATATTCTCACTGCGCAGGAATTACGCTGCCCAGGTGAGGCGGCCCATATTTGGGTAAGACCAGCAGGCCATGGGTGCTAAACGCAAGATCAGGCGGGGGCAGGTGTGTGCCGCGTTCGAGCACCTGGTGGAGGTGTGCCAGGCGCATGTGTCCATATGGTGCGCCCATGAGCTGAGCAACAAGGCCATGAGCCGTCTGTTCAATTCGGTGGAGCTGCTGAGGGCGGAGACGCGCGATCGTGAAAAGGTGGTGGTGGAGCCGGAAGGGTCCGCCGAAGGAATGCCCCACTGGCAAAGCTCAAGGCCCGACTTCTACCTGCACCGCATCGTGGAGCGCTTGGATAAGGTGTACGATCGCTTGATCACACCGGCCAACGTGGAAGCTCCGGCCTTGGCCTTCCAATTGCCACCCCGTGAGCAGATGCCCACGGAACCCACGGAGCTGGTGCGCTTCGCCAGGCAGGTCTGCGAGATCTTGCTCGCCCATCCGGCCGAGATGAATGCTGCCCGCGTCTATGAGGGTACCCCGGTCCTGATCAATGCAGCGCTGCGGGACCATGCCCGTTCGTTGTTGCCGAAGCGTCCACCCCAGGAGCGGGGCCGCAGCATGTATGAACGGCAACTGAACGCCTGCCTGCGGATGCTGGTGGAGAAGGTGGACCCGGCGTTGACGCGATACCGCAGCGAACGGGCTTTCATAAAGGACTACAAGGCCGCACGCCGCCAGGTGGAGAAGCTGCTGATGCCTGTGCGGCAGACCTACTTTGTAAAGGGCGCCGGCCTGGTGAGCGCCCGGCACCCGGTGGTGATGGAGTTCGCGGCCATGCAGGACCCACCATTGCCCAGCTAAGGGCAGCGCTCAGGGGTAGGTGTGGGCGCTGCTGGCGGGGCGGGGGCCTGGGTGGCCTGGGCCTGTGCGGCAGCGCGGAGCTGGCGCAGTTGTTTGCGCCAATGGTCCAGTTCCAGGGCAGAGCGCAGGCCAATGTTCCTGAACCTGTTGAAGGCGAGATCGCTGAAGACGAGCTTATCCAGATCGGCCACGGCGAATTCGGGGCCGAGGTAGCGCAGCATGGCATTGCGGCTGCGCGTGCTGAGGTGCTGCACTAGCAGGCGCACATCCAGGTCGGGGTGCTGCAGGGCCAGGTCCCAGATGTCCGCAGGGATGCCCGGCCAGTAATGCACCCCGCTGCCGAAGGCCCG
>JBGTAJ010000226.1:0-12279 GCA_041749915.1 Flavobacteriales bacterium | reverse complement strand
CGTCATCAGGGCCCGCTGGTGGAGCTGCCGCCAAGGCACGGTGATGTACCGCGTGGGCCACCCCACCGACGAACGCCGCAGCGCCCGCTTCACCCAGGAGAACCTGCTGCTGAAGGTGGAGGCGGAGATGGAACGGAGCGTTTAGGGGGTAGGGGCAGGCAGCAAGGTTCCCGGCCAGCGCACCTGTAGCGTCGACCCACTGGGTCGACCTATACAGGTGTGCGGTGAAACAGCAGCACGGATCCAGGCCGATGACCTGTAGCGTCGCCCGAGGCCTCGGGCCCACTGGATCGACCTATGAAGATGTGTGGTGAAACCGCAGCCACCAGCCACCAGCCACCAGCCAGCAGCCAACAGCAAGCAGCCAGTAGCACTAGGCCAGCCCCCTATGCACAACTCCCTCACCCCCCACGAACTACAGCCCTCGGCATCGGCGTTCTCTGTGAGAGGGCCACACCCTGCACATACCTTCTGTTCAAAACTGGCGCGGTTCGTGCGCTAGTGCGGGTGGCGGTCCCGGTAGTTTCGCCACACATGTTGTTCGCACGTAAACGTCTGCTCCTCCTTCTCCTGCCCGCCGCTTTGCTGGGCATCAGCAGCACGCCTCCCACGGGGCGGCATGCAGGCATTGCGCCGCCCTTCCTTTCCGCACCCACGCCCTGGGCCGACAGCGTCTTCAGCACCCTGTCGCTGGACGAGCGCATCGCGCAGCTGATGATGGTGGCGGCCTACAGCAACAAGGACGCGAAGCACGAGGCGGAGATCGAGACGCTGGTGCGCGAACGCAACATCGGCGGGCTGATCTTCTTTCAGGGCGGACCCGTGCGGCAGGCACGCCTCACCAACCGCCTGCAGGCCGCAGCACGCACGCCGCTGCTGCTGGGCATGGACCTGGAGTGGGGCCTGGCGATGCGGCTGGACAGCACCATCCGCTTCCCGAGGCAGATGACCCTGGGCGCGCTGCGCGACGAATCGCTGATCACCTACATGGGCGTGGAGATCGCCCGGCAGATGACGCGCCTCGGCGTGCACGTGAGCTTCAGTCCGGTGGTGGATGTGAACAACAACCCGGCGAACCCCGTGATCAACGACCGCAGCTTCGGCGAGGACCGCGAGAACGTGGCGCGCAAGGGCATCGCCTACATGCGTGGCCTGCAGCAGGGCGGGGTGATCGCCACGGCGAAGCACTTCCCCGGGCATGGCGACACCGACAGCGACTCGCACTACGCGCTGCCCATGATCGCGCACAGCCGCACCCGCCTCGATTCCATGGAGCTCTATCCCTTCCAGCGCCTGGTGGACGAGGGCCTCACCGCCATGATGGTGGGCCACCTGGAGGTGCCCGCGCTGGACACCACCAAGGGCCAGCCCAGCACGCTGAGCAAGCCCATCGTGAGCGGATTGCTGGAGCATGACCTGGGTTTCCGCGGATTGGTCTTCACCGATGCGCTGAACATGAAGGGCGTGGCCAACGCCGAGAAGCCGGGCGAGATCGAGCTGCGCGCCATCCTCGCGGGCAACGATGTGATGCTCTTCCCGCAGGACCCCATCAAGGCCATCGAACGCATCCGCATGGCGGTGGACAGCGGCGAGCTGGACCGCGCGGTGATCGACCACAAGTGCCTGAAGGTGCTGCGTGCGAAGGAGTGGGCGGGCCTCGGCGGCATCCGTCCGGTGGAGACCAAGGACCTCTACGCCGACCTGAACACCAGCCAGAGCAAGCTGCTGCGCCGCCGCCTCTACGGCGAGGCCATCACCGTGCTGAACGACCGCAACCGCATCCTGCCCCTGCAGGACCTCGCGAAGCTGCGCGTGGCCTCGGTGGTGATCGGCGACAGCGTGGACAACCTCTTCCAGCGCAGCCTGCAGCGCTACGGCGCGGTGAGCACCTTCCGCTGCGACAAGGCCATCAACCGCGAGGCGCTGACAGCCCTGCTGCAGAAGCTGGAGCGCTTCGACCAGGTGATCGTCTCCGTGCACGGCACCACCTACCGCGTGGCCAAGGACTTCGGCATCCCCGAGACGGCGATGGACATCGTGCGGGAGATCGCGGCACGCAAGCCCACGGTCTTCGCGCTCTTCGCGAATCCCTACCGACTGACACGGGCCTACGGCGCGCACTACCTCGCCAGCGTGATCGTGGCCTACGAGGAGACCGAGGACACGCAGGACCAGGTGGCGCAGGTGATCTTCGGCGGTCGCGGGGCCAACGGGCAGCTGCCCATCACGGCATCGTCGTTCTATGTGGCCGGTGATGGCATGGAGGTGAACGCCGCAGGACGCTTCGCTTACACGATGCCCGAGGCGCTCGGCATCCAGAGCCTTGACCTGCGTCCGCTGGACGAGATCGTGAACGGCGGCATCGCGGCACAGGCCTATCCCGGTGCACAGGTGCTGGTGGCCGTGGACGGACAGGTGGTGCTGAACAAGGCCTACGGGCACAGCACCTATGCCAAAGACCGCGCGGTGCGGACCGATGATATCTATGACCTGGCCTCCATCACCAAGGTGGCCGGCACCACGCTGGCCCTGATGAAGCTGGTGGATGAAGGACTGCTGGACCTGGACAAGCCACTGGGCCACTACCTGCCCGAACTGGAGGACGAGTACATCACCCACGCGCGTATGGACCTGCGTGACATCCTCACGCACCAGTCGGGGCTCAAGGCCTTCGTGCCCTTCCAGAACCGGGTGATGAGCAACGGCAGCTTCAAGCCCGGCGTGAGCAGCGAGACCGCCACCGAGACCCACGGCCTGCGCGTGGCCGATGGCCTCTACATCCGCAACGAGTACCGCGACAGCCTGCTGACCTGGGTGCTGCGCACGCCGCTGGGCGCCAAGGGCGAATACGTTTACAGCGACATGGGCTACTACCTGTTGCAGGAGGTGATCGAGCGGCAGACGGGCATGCCGCTGGAGCGCTACGTGCAGGAACAGTTCTACGGTCCGCTCGGCGCCACCACACTGGGCTACCGGCCCCACGAGCGTTTCGCGATTGACCGCATAGCGCCCACGGAGAACGACCAGACCTTCCGCAAACGCCAGCTGCAGGGCGATGTGCACGACCCCGGCGCTGCCATGAAGGGTGGTGTGGCGGGCCATGCCGGCCTCTTCAGCAGTGCCAACGACCTGGCCAAGGTGATGCAGCTGTTGCTGAACAAGGGCACCTACGGCGGCACCCGCTACCTGAGCGAGGGCGTGGTGGAGGAGTTCACCAAGTGCCAGTTCTGCAAGCCCGATGGCCGGGGCAACCGTCGCGGCCTAGGCTGGGACAAGCCCGTGCGCGGAAAGGGCGGACCCACCTGCGAATGCGTGAGCTACGCCAGCTTCGGCCACACCGGCTTCACGGGTACCATGGCCTGGGCCGATCCCGAGCAGCAGGTGGTCTACATTTTCCTGAGCAACCGCGTGTACCCCAGCGCCGAGGTGAACAAGCTCGCCACACTGGGCATCCGCACCAAGGTGCAGGAGGTGGTGCACGATGCCGTGGCCGCCCGGGCACAGCCGGTGAGGATGGCGACCGTGCCGCTGAAGGCCACGGCGCGCTAGAGCCGTTCCACCACTCTTCGCGAAGCGCTGCGGACCCGACCGGCACGCCGTTCGCCTGTGCCACGCACCATTCGTCCCTTGCCGATGGTGCGAACGGAGAGGGTGCATCATCTTCACAGCATGCGACGCATCGAACGCACCGGACCCCGCACCTGGACGCTGCTGGATGAAGGCGGCCGCCTGCAGGGCACCAAGGTGCAGCCTTCGCTGTGGAACACCCGCGTGGAGCTGTTGCTGAACAAGGGCCTCTACACGGTGAAACGCCTGCGCCTGCTGAGCGGTGTGCTGTCCGTGTGCTTCGGTGATACGCCCGTGCTCGAGGCCCGCTTCAAGCTGAACCGAACGGTGATCCAGGATCCCGTCACGGGTGTCCCGGTGCTCACGGTGCAGAAGAAGCACTGGTTCAGTTCGGAGCACCTGCTCACCGATGCGCAGGGAACGGTGCGCGCCACCATCGGCACCACCTTCGTATGGACACGCTTCCGCACCGAACAGCAGTTGCTGCAGGAGCACGGCGATCCCTTGGAACCCCTCGTCCTGCTCTTCGCCCTGCACTGCATCCAGGTGCAGCAGAACCGCGCCGCGGCGGGTGCGGCGACGTAGGGGATGGTCGATCCCTCTTGGCTTGTGTTAGCTTGTCTACCACATACGCTTCGCGCCGCTTACCCGTTCTCATCGCGGAAGCGCACGTCCGACCTGAACCCCAGCACATGAGCTCATCACGCCACACCTTTACCTGGTCCGGCCTTTTCATCGCCATCATCGCGTGGGCGTTGTGCGCGGCTTCGCTGCAGGCGCAGGACAGCTTGTTCTATGCGAACGGGCAGGTGATCGTGGGACAGGTGGAGGAAGTGGGGGTGGACCTGGTGCGCTACCGCACCGCGTCCGCCGGTACATCGGTGGTGATCGTGGCGGAGAAGCGGGACCTGCGGCGCGTGAAACTGGCGGGTGGCCAGGTGTTCGTGTTCAACAACGTCTCCACGGATGTCCCGGCATCACCAGAGTTCATGGCGCGGAAGCAGATGGTCAGTCTGGATGTGCTGGCACCGGCGCTGAACCACATCACCATGGGCTACGAACGGGTGGTGGGCAGACGGGTGAGCCTCAGTGCGAAGGCCGGGTACATCGGTCTCTGGGAGAGGGACAACTTCGACGAAGGGCTGCTTGACCAGGGGTTTTTAGTGAAGGTGGGCCCGCGTTTCATACTCCCCCCGTCGTCGAAACGCTTTGCCTCAGCCCGTGAGCAGCATCCCCTGGCCGGCTGGTACCTGCGGCCCGAGCTGATGTACAGCTATTGGGCGCGCAATTCCTACAGCTACTATGGCCCGTACAATTGGAATTACAGTACGAACAGGAAGACCTTCTATTCCAGCCTTGCGCTGAACGTGGTCGTGGGCCGGCAGGTGCTGCTGGGCGAGCGCTTCACCTTCGACATCCATGGCGGACTGGGCTATGGCGTGCAGTGGATCAACGGAGAGTCCAGCAACGCCCAATTCGGAAACAACAGGGAGGAATATTCCTACTCGCACCTCTTCTTCGGTACCAACTCTCCGCTTACCGCCAGCGGTGGCATGCTGTTCGGCTACGTTTTCTGAGCGAGGGGCCAGGCCTACGAGGGGAACGGTCCCTGCTCAGCGATCAGTTCAACACCCAGATGCTCGCATTGAGCACCGTGGCGAAACTGACCCACAGCAGATAGGGGATGAGGAGGTAGGCGGACCAACGGTCGATGGGGTGGAAGGCCCGCATGGTGGCGATGATGGCCACGAGCATGAGGCCGATGTCGATCAGCGCGAGGCCGGGGCTCTTCAGGCCGAAGAAGAGCAGAGACCACAGTACGTTCAGCATCAGTTGCACGCCGAAAAGGGCCAGGGCACGTCGCACCGGGGCCAACTCGTATCCGTTGCTCCAGATGAGGCCGGCAGAGAACCCCATCAATACGTAGAGCACCGTCCACACCGGACCGAAGATGGTGTTGGGCGGGTTGAAGGAGGGTTTCTCGATCTCCATGTACCAACCTTCCACGGCACCGGCCGTGATCAGTCCCGAGGTGCTGCCCACGATGAGCGTGACCAGGATGCTGATGGTGACCTTCCAGGCAGGGCTGGAGGCATCGAGGAGGCGGAGCGTGCGGTCGAACATGACACCTTCTACGTCGCAAGAACCGTTCCGTTGCAGATACGGTCCGTCCCATTTCCAAGGATCATCGACCGATAAGGGTCAAGCCTCAACGGACATGGGACATTCCTAGAACGGATAACCGATCGCGATGTTCAGGATGAGGTTCTTGTTCCACTGCGTATTAAGGTCATTGAACACCCAGCGGTCCCCGGCGGGCAGGTCCGGGCGGCGCAACGGTGCGGCCAGGTCAAGGCGGATGACGATCACTTGCGGGTCGATGCGGAGGCCGATGCCGGCGTCGAAGGCGATCTCGCTGATGAAGGTGTCCCACCGGAACACGCCACCCGGTCGCGAGGGGTCGTCGGTCAGCAGCCAGATGTTGCCCGCATCGGCGAAGAGCGCGCCCTTCACCAGGCCCGAGAGGGTGAAGCGGTATTCGGCGTTCGCCTCGATCTTGAGGTCGCCCACCTGGTCCACCAGGAAGTTGCCTTCCTGCTCGGTGACGTAGGTGCCCGGACCCACGCTGCGTGCCCGGAAGCCGCGGAGGCTGTTCGTGCCACCGGCGTAGAACTGCTTCACGTAGGGCAGCACCTGGGTGTTGCCGTAGGAGATGCCGGTGTGGGTGAGCAGGCGCGTGACCAACTGCGCGCCCCGCCCACCGAAGGCATGGTACCAGCGCAGTTCCGGACGCAGGCGCACGTATTGGCTGTAGCGCTGGCCCACCAGCGTGTAGCCTTCCTCGGGCCGGGTGCCGCGTGTTCCGGCGAAGATGAGCGACATGAGGTTGCCGCTTTCATCGGCTCCCAGACTGTACACCAACCAGTCGCGTTGCGTGTCGCGGTTCTTGGTGTTGCGCGTGTAGGTGTAGCCGAAGCCCACGACGAACTGGTCCTCGAAGCTCCGCTTGATGGTGGGGTTCTCGTCCAGGAAGGCGTCGAAATCCGCCGAGGTGTAGAAGAGGTTGTTGTAGCTGATCTCCAGCAGTTGCAGATCGTGCCACACCTTGCGGTCCCGTCGCCAGGCGTAGTTCAGTCCCGTAGCGGCCGACCGCATGCCGTAGAGGTTGATCCGCCGGAACAGGCCGAAGCCCATGGCGATGTTGGTGACCGGCGTGCTGTAACGCAGCCCCTTGGGGTCGGGCAGCAATAACATGCGCGGGATGGCCAACCCGGCCTTGATGCCCACCTCGTAGGCATTGGTGCCCGCGTCGGCCCCGGAGATCTGGGTCTCGAACCGGCCGTTCACGTCAAGGGTGAACTGCTCGGCGCCACCCAGCAGGTTGCGGTCCACAAAACCGGCGCGCACGCCGGGACCTGCGAAGTTGTTGCTCTTGCTCACGGCGTTCAGTTCGCTGAACAGCGAGAACCGTTTCAGCGGCAACAGCGCGATGCGGGCGTGCAGCACATCGGCCCGCAGCGTGTCGTCCGCGTAGGCCACCAGCACGTTGCGGAACACGCCATAGGAGCTGAGGAAGCGCTGGGTGGCGTTGCTGCGCGAGAGGGAGTAGGTGTTGCCTGGCCGTATGAACACGCCGCGCAGGATGGGCTGCGGACGGTACATGTCCAGGTAGCTGATGTAGTTCACGCTGTCCGTCATCACAGTATCGGTGGGTGGCAGCACGTCGTCCATGTCCGCATGCACGGTGACGGAGCCGATGGTGTGGATGCGGCGTTTGATGGGGGCCGTGGTGTGCTTCACCCGCAGGTTCAGGTCCACGATGCTGTCGCCCACGGTGGTGTCGGCGGTCCAGACGAGGTCATCGGCTCGCAGGCGGTACCAGCCCTTTTCGCGCAGTCGGTCGGCGACACGGGCCCGCTCTTCCGTAAGACGCTTGAGGTCGTACGGTTCCCCGGCATGCAGGCGGCACTGCGGAAGCTCCAGGGCCATGGTACTGTCCAGCGCACTGGTGGCGCCGTTGCCCATGCGCAGGTGGCGGATGAGCAGCGGCCTGCCGGGGGTGACGGTGAAGACCACTGCGGCCTTGCGGCCGTGACGCACCACCTCGAAGCTGCTCTTCGCGTCGAAGTATCCGCGGTTGTTCAGCCGGTTCACCATCGCCGCGTTGATGTCCGCCATCGGGATGTCGTCCAGGTACACCGGTTGCGCACCCACCTTGTACTTCAGCGTATGCCGGAGGCCTTTCTGCTTCTTCGGCTCCTTCACCCCGTTGTGCAGGGCCACCATGGGCCGCATGCCCAGGATGCTGTTGTTGGCGCCAGGCTTTACCAGTTCCTCCAGTTCGCGATTCGCTCCGGCGGCATCATAGTCAGGCATCGACGTCCATTTCACCGTGAAGCCGGTGTAGAGCGGTCGTTCCTCCGTGCTGTAGCGCAGGCCCGTGCACGAGGCCAGCAGGGCCGTGGCGAGCAGGAAGGTGGCGCCCATGCACCGGCTATGGAACGTCCTGCTCACGGCTTGTTCTCCTCTGTGGGTCCCCCTGTGCGCTGCTGGATGATCTGCTTGCGGAGCGCGTCCAGCTCCTTCGCGTTCTTCTCGAAGTCGCGCGTGAGCATGATGGCCACGCCGTTGTTCACCAGTTCGCCATCATAGAGGTCGTAGGCGTTCTCGTGGTACACCCGCAGCCTCAGCCTTCCGTCCTTGGTGACGTCGTAGGCAATGGCATACTGCGGCGCCTTGGTGTTGCTCATGGCGCTAACGTCCTGCTTCTTTTCGTTGTAGCCCAGGGAGCCACCCGCCTCGATGCTCACCCGGTCGTTCAGGATGCGTTGCGTGACCTTATAGTCCACGGTGGTGCGCGAATAGCTCTCTCCGCCTTCGGTCTGGTCGTAGGTGTTCACGCCGAGTTGGATGTCCATGCCCTTGATGCGCTGCCCGGTGAGGCGGTTGAGCTGCTGGGTGAGGATGCCGTTGACGGAGTTGCGCGCTGCGGTGCTGGCGAGGCTGCTTCCGCCCTGGCTGGTGGCGTCCTCGTTCTCGATGAAGGTGCTCAGCACCAGTACTCCGAACACCTGTCGGTTCAGCTCTTCCTGGTTGCTGGGCTTGGCCAGTTGGTCCAGCACGCTGTTCACCTGCGGGTAGCTGTTGCGGATCTGACGGTCCATGTCCAGCCCGAAGGTGATGTTTGGGGCCTGCACTGCTTCACGGATGTTGATGAGGACGTCAAAGGGCAGGGGGGCCTGCAGGGCGTTGCGTTCGCTTTCGGGCAATCCGCCACGGGCGTTGGCCACCAAGGGATACGGCGCTACCTTGGTGCTGTACTTGGCCTGCACGTCCATGCGCCCCGCGAGGGGGTCACCGTCCCATACGATGGTGCCGCCGGGTACCAGGTCGAAGCGCTTCTTCACCAGACCGTAGAATTCAACGGTGTAGCCACCGTCCACCACGGTGAAGGGCCCTTGCAGGTAGATATCGCCCAAGGGGTCGTACCGGAAATGGAGGTCGGCCTCGCCCCGGAAGCTGGCGGCATCGCCGGTGGTGGGGTCGATGACGATGGCGAAGCGGGCGTTGCGGTCCAACTTGATGCGCAGGTCGAGGTCGATGCCGGGCAGCTGGGCGGCCAGCGAGTCACGCAGCATCTCGCTGTCGGACTTGGTCACCAGCGTGTCCTGTGCATCGAAGTCGGCGGTGAATTGCACGATGCCTTCGTGGTCGATCATCTCCACCTTGCTGCCGGGCAGCACCACGCTGAGGGTGGTGGAGTCCTGCACGCTCACTTCACCCTTCACCGTGGGCGTGGTGGCCGTGCCACCGATGTGCAGGTCGATGCCGCTGAAGAGCTTGCCGTAGAACATCGGGTTGTCCTTGGCGGTGCTGTTCACCAGTTGGAAGCGGTCGGTGCGCAGCTGCAGGTCCAGGCCCGGTTCCTGGTCCACGCTGGTGTTCACGCGTCCATCGAGCTTGAAGCGGTTGTCGCGGGCATCCAGCACTTCGAAGTCGTTCAAGGCGATGCCCTTCCTGTCGAAGACCACCGTCTCTTTCGGGATGCGGTACACGGCACCGGTCTGGATGAGTCCGATGCGGGCATCCTGTAAGGTGGCGTTGCCCAACACGGCTACGGTGCTGCCCTCCTGGGTGTAGTGCACATCCCCGCTCAGGCCACCGCCGAGCTCGAAGAGGTAGTCCTGCACAAAGGGGCTGAACAATCCTAGGTCCTTAAGGTCGAGGTCGCTCTCCACCACGATGCGGGTGTCCGCAGCGCTTAGGTCGGCTTCCAGTTCGGCCTGTGCCTGGTTGGTGCCGGCATCGAGGTTCATGGTGCCCTGATAGTGCTTGGTGCGGTCCTCTTCCACCTGGGCCTCCACGGTGCCGAAGGCCACGTCCATGAAATACAGGTCGTGCAGCGCCACGTTCGCCTTCAACAGTTCTCCGGCATGCAGGGGCAGCAGCACGGAGGCGTCCAGCACACCGCGGATGATCGCCAGGCTGTCCTGGCTGCGGACCAGCCCGGTGATGTTCGCGAGTTCGAAGTCTGCGATGTCGAGGTGGTTGCCGTCGGCGGCGGTGCGCAATTCCACACGCTGATCGCCGCTGTGCATCACCAGGTCCTGCGCGCGCAGGCCCTTCGGCTCGAGGTAGAGGGCGTTGCCTGCCGCGGCTTCCCAGGTCCTGCGGTCCAGCACCAGGTCCTCCTGCACGTGCACCACGGGAATGCCGTCCTCGCGCCGCAGGTCCACACCGATGCGATAGCGGTCCGTATCACCATCGCGCAACCGCAGGGTGGTGCGCAGGGCGCCGGGCACATTGACGGCCTGCAGCACCAGGTCGTCCACGTGCAGGCTGTCGCGCTGAATGCTCAGCACAGCCAGTTCACCCTTCAGGTCCGGCCCGGCGGCGTGCAGGTCGATCACCAGCTCCTTCATTTCCAGGCCGGCGTAATCGATCAGCGGGATGTCCACGTTCAGGGCCAAGGAATCGCGATCACTGTCGTACCGGCCCTCGAAGCGGGTCACTTCCATGGCGTGCAGCTCCGGCAGCAGCAGGCTGGCGAGACGTTGGGTGCCGGGCAGGTCCACCTTCAGGTCGATACGGCGGCCGGGTGGCGGCTGGAAGGCGTAAGGCTCCTGGAACGCACCGAGCAGGCGTTCGCGCATCAGGGAAACGGTGCTGTCCATGGACAGGTTGGCGTGGTAGGCGAGGTGGGCCACATCACTGTCCAGGTCCACGGCGGTGGAGTCCGCGTCGAGCAGGCCGTTGAGCGTAATTCCCTCGAAGGCGAAGGCGCGTTCGTCGTTGAAGATGCGCAGGCCTGGCGCCTGCAGGGCGATACGGCCGCGCTGGTCGGGCATCAGGGCGATGCGGCCCGTGATGCGGCCCTCGGCGTTCAACACGTGTGGCGTCAGCCCCAGTTCACGCAGGTGCAGGCGGATCAGGGAGAGGTCCACGTCCATGGCCAGGCTGTCACCGGCCTTGGGCCAGGGCCCTTCGGAGTGCAGGTCCAGTTCCACGGCTTCGGTGGCGGTGGTGAGGTCCAAGCGCATGGAATCACCCGCCGCTTCGGCCATCAGGCGCAGGCTGGAGAGGTCGTTGCCGTTGTAAGTGAGGAGTGTCGGGTTCAGCGTCAACGTGCCTTGACGCGAGTCATCGTGCAGGCCATCGCCCTTGGCCACCAGTGTGAAGCTCACGGGGCCGAGCGCGGTTTCGCCGGTGAGGCGCGCAGCAGCGATGCGGTCCGCCGTCAGGTCCACATCGATCATGCCGGGCATGGAGTGCTTCCACCCGCGTGCTTCGGCGTGGCCCACCAGATCGCCGAGGTCGCTCTTCAGGTCCACTTTGGCGCTGGCGTCAAGACCGTATCCCTGGGCTTCGCCCTTCAGCACGAGACGCTGCGGCAGGGGCACACCGGGTGGAGCGAAGGCTTGCATCAACTGGCGGATCCCCGCGCCCATGGTCAGGTCCTCGACGGTGAGCGCGTAGCGGCTGTTGGGCCACTGCGTGGGGTCGCTGATCCTGCCGTTCGCATGGAGGATGCTGCCCTGATCGCCATCAAGCTGGATGCCTGCACGCTGAATGTCCTGTGCGGTGCCTGTGACCCACAATTGGGTGTTCCAGCGTTCCTCGATGGCGGCACCGGCCGGCAGTTCCACTCCGAATTGATGCAGGAGCGGAAGCAGGTCCGCGAGACCAAGTTCACCACCGACTTCGGCATCGAACGGTACAGCTTCGGGGGTGCGGTATACCACGGAAAGGTCGCCCGGTACGGCCGAGGCACGAAAGGTGAAGCTGTTGCCCAGGGCGGTGATCCGGCCCTCGGTCAGGGAGAGGGTATCGGCAGTGGCGTCCACGTGCGCGCTCAGGTCCACACGATCACCGTTGGGGCCGCCATGCACGGCCAGGCTGTCCAGTTGCAAGGCCATCCGGCCGTTGTTCAGCTGCACATCGCGTGCGCCCAGCCCTACGCCGGTGAAAGCGAGGTGTGCGGGATCCAGCAGCAAGGCAGGGGTGCTGATGCTGTCGGTGTGGAAGGCGATGTCGCTGTTCGTTACCGCCAGTTGGTCGATGGCGAGGTCCCAGTCCTGCGTCCAGAAGCGGAAGCCATCGTGCTGGTCCAGCCACAGGGGAACGCTGTCGGTGGTGGTCGGCTCCGCTGGCTTGGCCGTGCTCACGGTGCCGAGGTGCAGGCCCACCAGGTCGGCGGTGGCCAGGTGCAGC
>JBGTAJ010000225.1:0-7866 GCA_041749915.1 Flavobacteriales bacterium | reverse complement strand
CGCCGCGACCGTGGTGACCGCCCCCGCCGTGACGACCGTCCGCGCCGCGATGACCGTCCCCGCCGCGACGACCGCGGACCGAGCGACAACTGAGCGCACTGCTCATCAACTGCTGAAAAAGCCGCCCCCACCGGGCGGCTTTTTCCATGGCACCCCACCGATCCGAAGGCTGCCCCCCATTTGTATGTCCCAATGAAAGTGCAGGGCGCGGGAAACCTTGAACTAGGCCTTGACGTTGAAACTGGGACACACCATACACAGCGCAGGAAATGGCAAGGATGCGGCAGTTGAAGATCACCAAGCAGGTGACGAACCGGGACACTCCCTCCCTGGATAAATACCTCCAGGAGATCGGGAAGGTGAAATTGATCACTGCCCAGGAGGAGGTGGAGCTGGCACGTCGCATCAAACAAGGGGACACCCTCGCCTTGGAACAGCTGGCGAAGGCCAACCTGCGCTTCGTGGTCTCCGTGGCCAAGCAGTACCAGGGCCAGGGCCTGAGCCTGCCCGACCTGATCAGCGAAGGCAACCTGGGCCTGATCAAGGCCGCCGGGCGCTTCGATGAGACCCGCGGCTTCAAGTTCATCAGCTATGCCGTGTGGTGGATCCGCCAGCAGATCCTGCAGAGCCTGGCAGAGCAGGCCCGCATCGTGCGACTGCCGCTGAACAAGATCGGATCGATCAACAAGATCAACAAGGCCTTCGCCAAGCTGGAGCAGGAGCACGAGCGCCCGCCCACCGCGGCCGAGCTGGCCGAAGTGCTGGAGATGACCCTCGAGGAGGTGAAGACCAGCCTGAACAACACGGGAAAACACCTCAGCATGGACGCCCCCCTGCGCGACGACGGCGACAGTGGCACCATGATGGACGTGATGCGCAACGACGACCAGCCCAGCCCGCTGGAGAGCCTGATGACCGACAGCCTGCGCACGGAGATCGAGCGCTCGCTGGCCGCCCTGGCAGGACGCGAGGCGGACGTGATCCGGCTCTACTTCGGCCTGAACGGCAACCAGCCCCATACGCTGGAGGAGATCGGCCAGAAATTCGACCTCACCCGCGAGCGCGTGCGCCAGATCAAGGAGAAGGCCATCCGCCGCATGAAGCATACCAGCCGAAGTGGGGTGCTGAAGGCCTACCTGGGCTGAGACCCGGCGGGCATTCCGCATCCACAGAATCGGATCCCGGTCCACGGCAAGCGCCGCGGAGCGGGATCCCTCTTTTCGCCCGATCCCTCTCGCAGGGCGACGGACGAGGCAGCGTGGCTCAGTGCCCCGCGGTACCTTCGCGGCCGATGTCCCACATCCTTGCCCCCTCCCTTCTCTCGGCCGATTTCGCCGACCTGCGTCCGGCCGTTGAACTGATCGAGGAAAGCGAAGCGGGGTGGCATCACCTCGACGTGATGGACGGCGTGTTCGTGCCCAACATCAGCTTCGGTCTGCCGGTGATCAAGGCCATCCGCAAACACGCGAAGAAGCCCTTCGACGTGCACCTGATGATCGTGGACCCCGACAAGTTCATCGCCGCGTTCCGCGATGCCGGCGCCGACATCCTGACCGTGCACCTGGAGGCCTGCCCGCACCTGCACCGCAGCATCCAGGCCATCAAGGCCGCGGGCATGAAGGCCGGCGTGGCGCTGAACCCCCACTCCCGCGTGGACCTGCTGGAGGATGTGCTGGCCGATGTGGACGTGGTGTGCATGATGAGCGTGAACCCCGGCTTCGGCGGGCAGCGCTTCATCGAACGCACCTATGCGAAGATCACTGCCCTGAAGGAACTGCGCCTCCGGACCGGGTCCAAGGCCCTCATCGAGATCGATGGTGGGGTGAGCATGGACAATGCCCGACAGTTGGTCGCCACGGGGGCCGATGTCCTCGTCGCCGGCAACAGCGTATTCGGCGCCAGCGAACCCAAAGCGGCCATCCGCTCGTTGAGCGCCTTCTGAACAGCACCACTCCCCTAGTTTCACCGCATGACCCGTACACTATTCTACGTTGCCGCGCTCGCCATCGCGCAGACCCTCTCGGCCCAGGAACATTCCCATGAGGACCGCTCCTGTGCAGCGCACACCTTCACCCAGCGGTTGTTGGCCGAACAGGGGCTTTCCACTGATATCCAGGCGCACCTGCCACGGCCGGATAACATCCAGCGCGGTGGCAGCTACACCATTCCGGTGGTGGTGCACGTGGTGTGGAACACGGCTGCGGAGAACGTCCCCTCCTCCGCCATCACCGCCATCATCGATGAGCTGAACCGGGACTACTCGCAGAGCAATCCGGATATCGGCGGGGTGCGCACACCCTTCGTGAACAGCATCGGCAACGTGGGTTTCCAGTTCTGCCTGGCCCAGGTGGACCCCAATGGCGCGGCCACCACCGGGATCACCCGCACCCAGACCACCGACACCTGGTTCGACCCGGACACGCAGACCAACGCCATGAAGTCGGCCCCGCTGGGCAAGGCTCCCTGGAACCCGAGCCAGTACCTGAACATCTGGATCTGCGACATCACCAGCGGCGCCACCGGAGGCACCATCACCGTGGGCTACGCCTACCTGCCCGTGGGCGGTGTGGTGGGCACCGGCATCGATGGCCTGGTGATCGACTACAACTACGGCTTGGATGTGGGCGCACGCACGGCGACCCATGAGATCGGCCACTATTTCGGCCTGCAGCACACCTTCGATGATGGGGGAAACTGCACGAACACCGATGGTTTTGTGGACACCCCCACCAGCAACAGCCCCACCTTCAGCTGTGCCAACACCAACCTGATGAAGTGCGGCGTGCTGACCCAGTATGAGAACTTCATGGACTACAGCTCCTGCACGGTCATGTTCACCGACCAGCAGTCCAGCTACATGCAGGGCATCCTCACCGGCGTGCGATCGGGCCTGCTGAACAACAACGTGTGCTCCGGAACGCCCACGGGTGTGTGCATCCCCACCTCGGTGCAGGGGACTGGTGATGGCGACTACATCAACGGTGTACAGCTCGGAAGCATCAACAACACGAACAGCGGCGGCACCGGCGGCCCTTCATACACCGACTACACCTCCACGTTCAGCACCTCGCTCACCCGGGGCAGCACCTACACCATCTCCATCCAGTCCGGAAACTATACGCCCGACCAGTACTCGGCCTGGATCGACATGGACCAGGATGAAGTGTTCGAAGCCAGTGAAAAGCTGGGCGAGTTCACCAACACCGCCATCGGCGAGACGCAGTCCTTCACCTTCACCGTACCTGCTGGCGCTGCACTGGGCAACACCGTGCTCCGTGTTCGCGGCGTATACCACAACACGGGTGAACCCACCCCGACGGACCCTTGCTATAGCTATGCCTATGGGGAGACCGAGGATTATGGCATCACGGTCACTTCACCGGTCACCGGACCCTGCATCCCCACCTCGGCCCAAGGCACGGCAGATGGCGACTACATCAATGGCGTGCAGCTCGGCAGCATCAACAACACGAACAGCGGCGGCACCGGTGGCCCCTCCTACACCGACTACACCTCCACGTTCAGCACCTCGCTCACCCGTGGCAGCACCTATACCATCTCCATCCAGTCCGGAAATTATACGCCCGACCAGTACTCGGCCTGGATCGACATGGACCAGGATGAGGTATTCGAGGCCAGTGAGAAGCTGGGCGAATTCACCAACACCGCCATCGGCCAGACCCAGTCCTTCACCTTCACCGTGCCCGTGGGCGCGGCGCTGGGCAACACCGTGCTCCGCGTTCGAGGCGTATACCACAACACGGGTGAACCCACCCCGACCGATCCCTGCTTCAACTATGCCTATGGGGAAACGGAGGACTACGGCATCGTGATCACTTCACCGGTCACAGGCCCCTGCATCCCCACCTCGGCGCAAGGCACGGCCGATGGTGACTTCATCAACGGCGTGCAGCTCGGAAGCATCCTCAATACGAACTCAGGTGGTGTGGGCGGCCCCTCCTACACGGACTACACGGCCAGCTTCAGCACCTCGCTCACCCAAGGCAACACCTACTTGATCGCCATCCAGTCCGGCGACTATACGCCCGACCAGTTCTCGGCATGGATCGACATGGACCAGGATGATGTGTTCGAGGCCGGAGAGAAGTTGGGCGAGTTCACCAACACGGCGGCCGGTGAAGTGCAGACATTCACCTTCACCGTACCTGCCGGGGCCGTTCTGGGCAACACGGTGCTCCGTGTCCGGGGCGTGTATCACAACACCGGAGAACCCACCCCGACGGATCCCTGCTTCAACTATGCCTATGGTGAAACGGAAGACTACCGCATCATCATCGTGGCCCCGGGAAGCGGTCCCTGCATCCCCACCTCCATCTTCGGAACGGCCGATGGCGACTTCGTGAACAGCGTGGAACTGGAGGCGATCAGCAACGTGAACAGTGGCTCCATCACCGGTCCGACCTACTCGGACTACACCGCCGTGCACACCACCGGCCTGGTCCGTGGTGGAGAGTACACGTTGGACATCGGTTCCGGCGACTATGCACCCGACAACTATGCAGCATGGATCGACCTGGACCAGGACAACAGCTTTGAGGCGAGCGAGAAGTTGGGTGAATTCGCCACCACGGTGGCCGGTGCATCCGGAACGATCACCTTCACCATCCCCGTCGATGCCCCTTTGGGGACCACGACCATGCGCGTGAGGGGCGTGTTCCACGCGACCGGTGAACCCACGCCCACCGACCCCTGCTTCGACTATGCCTATGGCGAGACCGAGGATTATGGGGTGACCATCGAACTGAGCACCGATGTGGACCAGCAGAATGCCTCGGGCTATGTGCTGATGCCCAACCCGGCGAGCGAGCAGTGTGTGCTGCTGACCCCCGCAGAAGGGGCAAAACAGATCATCGTGCTGGACATGCAGGGCCGGGCCGTGCTCGAGCTCAACACCATGGACCAGCGCATCGACCTGCCCTTGAACGGCCTGTCCAACGGTCACTACGTGGTACGGATCATGGATGCTTCCGGAAGCCGCAACTTGAGGCTGGAGCGCGTGCGGTAGACCGCCTGTTCATCGGAACGGAGCACGAAGGCGCCGAACGGAGCAGTGGCTTCGGTCGGCGCTTTCGTCGTTTTCGTCGGACCCCACACCTCGACAGGCGAATACCAGCCGTTCGGGTGGAACACGACGGGGGGAACACCCGTAGAGCACTATGAACACTGATACCCTACGGCCATGTGTCGTGCCACGCCCCCTCCCGCACTCCTCGTTCTATTGCTCTTCGTGCCCCTCCTTTCCGTGGCCCAGCGATCGGGAATCGGGATCAAGGGCGGCATGCTGGCCAGCCACATCCGGTCGGGCGCCTATACCAGCCAGTACATCCCCGGGGCCACCGTCGGCATCTACGCACCGCTCCTGGGTTCTGCGCGGTTCGAACTGCAGCCCGAAGTGCTGTTCACGGCCCTGGGTTCCGGGCACACTTCTCCCGAAGGCGAACGATACTCGGTCCGGACACTGTATCTGCAGGTCCCCTTGTCGGCCAAGGTCTATTTCACCAATGTGATCAATGTCCAGGCCGGCGTGCAGGCCTCCATGCTCATCGGCGCCCAACAGAACAATGCCGGGGATGCCACGGACATCACCGAGAGCTACAGGCCCGATGAAGTGGCGCTCGTGCTTGGCGCGGGTGCGGACCTGCGGACCGGTCTTGACCTCACCCTGCGCTACCACAACGGCATGACCCCGGTACTGAAGGACGACAACAGCCTGTTCCCCCGCAACCAAGCATTGATGCTCACTGTGGGCTACCGCATCGTATCCCTGAAGGCCCCTTCGCTCGCACGCCGCCGGCGCTGACCGGGCACCTGTTGCGGGGCAGCTATCTTTGCCTACCATGCAAGAAGCGCCCGTTATCGCATTGTTGGGAGGCGGCCAGTTGGGCCGTATGTTCATTGAGAACGCCCTGCGATACAATGTGCGGGTGCATGTGTTGGACCCCGACCCCCAGGCCCCCTGTGCACGGCTCGCCGAGCGCTTCGTTGTGGGCGACTTCAACGACCGGGACACGGTGCTGGCCTTTGCCGCCGATGCGGATGTGGTGGGCATCGAGATCGAACATGTGAGCGTGGAGGCCTTGGAGATCCTCGCCGCACGGGGGAAACGGGTCATCCCCGACCCGGCCGTGCTGCGGACGATCCAGGACAAGGGCGCACAGAAACAGTTCTACGCCGATCACGCCCTGCCCACCTCACCGTTCATCCTGCTCGAGGATGGATCCGATGGGGCCCACCACCCGCAGATGTTGCCGGCTTTCCTGAAGTCACGGACAGGCGGATACGATGGCAAGGGCGTGATGAAGCTCTCGCAGGCTGAGGATGCGCAGGTGGCCTTCCGTGGGCCCTGTGTGCTGGAGCAACAGGTGGAGATCGACAAGGAACTGGCCGTGATCGTGGTGCGATCGGATGAAGGGACCATGGTGACCTATGATCCGGTGGAGATGGTCTTCGATCCGCGGTACAACCTGGTGGACCACCTGCGCGCGCCCGCCTTTGTGGATGATGAGACCCGGAGAGCGGCATGTAGGATGGCGGAACGCGTGGCCGAAGCCTTCCATGCACCGGGGATCTACGCCGTGGAGCTCTTCCTCACCCCCTCCGGGGAACTGTTGGTGAACGAGACCGCGCCCCGGGCACACAATAGCGGGCATCACACCATCGAGGCCTGCGACAGTTCACAGTTCGACCAACTGTTGCGGCTTTACATGGGCTGGCCCCTGGGTTCAGCGCACATGAGCCGGATGGCTGCGATGATCAACCTGGTGGGCGAAGGGGGCAGCGGCCGACCGTTCCTGAAGGGTATGGAGAAGATCTTGCACCTGCCCGGGACCTATCCGCACCTGTACGGCAAACACGAGACGCGCAGCGGCCGGAAAATGGGCCACATCACAGTGACCGCAGCGAACGGGCACGAATTGGAACAGGCCATTTCCGTGGCCAAGGCCCACTGCACGGTGGTACCTGCGGAAGGCCTCTTGGATGGCCATCAACACCACAACGAATGAACGATCCACGGGTAGGCATCATCATGGGCAGTCGCAGTGATCTGGAGGTCATGCGTGAAGCACTGGACACCATGAAGGAATTCGGGGTGGAGCACGAGCTCACCGTTGTCAGCGCCCACCGCACCCCCGAGCGCATGTTCGCCTATGCCAAGGGAGCTGCGGACCGCGGGATCAAGGTCATCATCGCCGGAGCCGGCGGTGCCGCCCACCTGCCCGGTATGGTGGCCTCGCTCACCATCCTTCCCGTGATCGGTGTGCCCATCAAGAGCCGCAATTCCATCGACGGCTGGGACTCGCTCCTGTCCATCGTGCAGATGCCCTCCGGAGTACCGGTGGCCACCGTGGCGGTGAACGGCGCGCGCAACGCAGGCCTGCTGGCCGTGCAGATCCTGGCCACAGCGGATGCGGAACTTTCGGACAAGCTGCAGGCCTTCAAAGGGGAGCAGGAGGACAAGGTGCGTGACGGGATCGCGGCCCTGAAGCAGCACTACCCGAACGGCTTCGACCAATGATCACGGTCAAGGCGAGGCCCTACCAACTGCATGTGATCCGCCTGGTACCGGGTGAGGATGTACGGACCTCCCTGGAAAGCTGGTGCAGCAACCATTCCATTGAAGCCGCCTGCGTGGTCAGCGCGGTGGGCAGCCTGACCCAGGCGCACCTGCGTTTCGGCGGCAAGGACACGGGGACTTTGGTGAGAGGTGACCTGGAGGTCTGCTCCCTTTCCGGGACCCTATCGCGCCATGGCCTGCACCTTCACCTGGCAGTGAGCGATGTCGAAGGGCGGATGAGCGGTGGCCATCTGCTGGCCGATTCCAACGTGCGCACGACACTGGAACTG
>JBGTAJ010000224.1:0-8279 GCA_041749915.1 Flavobacteriales bacterium | reverse complement strand
GCACATGGGCCTTGGCGCTCACTGCCGGTGATGCCGCACTGCGCATGCCGAGGGCGTTGCTGCTGAGCACGCGGTAGCTGCTGGGCTTGCCGGTGGCATCCAGGCTATCGTTGAGGAAGTTGGTCGCGCGGAAAAGCGTGTCCACGGCCTGACCGGGACGCGTGCGCAACACCATGTAGCCCATCCACAGCGGGTCGTGGCTCTGGTCCTCCCAGCTCAGCAACAGGAGCTCACCGTCCACACGGGCCATGAGGTCGCGCGGAGGCATGGGCACGGCGGCATTGGTCATGGGCATAACGGCCACGGTGTCGCTGGCGCCGCCTTCCATGTGGCTGGTGCTGATGGCCTTCACCAGGTAGCGGTACAATTGTCCGGCTTGCAGGCTACGCGTGGTGTCCGTGTAGGCGAAGAGCGGTCCCTGAGCAGCGGGAAGACGACCGCTGGCGAGCATGAAGGGCCCTTCGCCATCGGCGCGGTACACCTGAAAGCCCAGCAGCTCGCGCGAGGGGTGCCTCCAGTTGAGCGTCACGCCATCCTTGGTGGCTTCGGCACTGAGCTCCTCGGGGGCCGAAGGCGGAAGTGGATCATAGGCCACGGCTGCGAAGCTGACGCCGCGCATGGGTACGTGGGTGGCCTTGTACTCCAGCACGAAGCGGTAGAAGTACGAGGTGGCCGGACGAACATCCTCGTCCACGTAGCTGGTGCGATCGCCGCTGAGCTCGGCCACGGTCACGAAATCCGTTTCGCTGTTGGTACTGCGTTGCAGGCTGATCTGCTTCACCACGGGTGCGTTGTTCAATTGCCAGCGCACATTGATCCGGTGGCCGCTGCTATCGCCCACGGCATTCAGGTCATATGGCATGGGCATCTGTGTGGCATCCAGACTGGCGGCATAGAGCGTGTCGCTCACGGGCATGGCGTTGCCGAAGAGGTCCCAGCCCTTGGCCACGTAACGGAACACGCGGTGGCGCGGCGCGGTGGTATCGGCGAACTGGTAGAGCACGGTGTCCTGCCCGCGCCGATCAATGCGCACCTTGGGCTTCACGATGGCGAAGGGTTCCTCGTCCACGCTGCGGTGCAGTTCCACCACGGCAGGACGGTGATCACCCACCACGGACCACCAGGTGTTCAGTTCGCGCTGGTGCTCGTAGTAGCTGCTGTTGGTGGCCATCAGGCGATCCACTTGGTGCTTCGCGGCCGGGTTCACGAGGGCTGACAGGAACTGGTTGCCGTTGCCCTTGGTGGTGACGCGGTACTGGTAAAGCGTACCGGCCTTCACATCGCCATCATGCCACACCGCGTTCACCGCCAGCAACACGGCCACGTTGTTGCTCGCGGCGCCCAATTGCTCCCGGGTACCATGGCGCTGGATCCGCGCCCAGATGCTGTCTGTCCGCTGGTTGCCCAAATCGATCGGATAAGGAAGCACCTCCGCCGCTTTGTCGATGCCCTTCTGCACGTCCTTCGGCAAGGTGACCGGCTTCAGTTCGGCCACGCGCTTGAACTCGCCCTGCTCCCCTTCCCTGCGATCGATGAGAATGCCGGTGACAGGTCCGCCTTCCCGCGCCAACAAGGGACCGGTGAAGACAAAGACGCCCTTGGGACCCACCTGTACCAGCTCGGGGTTGGGGCGTTGCGCGATCGTGATGGACGAAAGCGCCATGAAGAAAGAGAGGATTCTGAAGCGCATGGTCGGTGCTTTCGGATGGATCAATTCTCCTGGGGCGGAGGATCGTTGCGCTGGCTATTGGTGCCGTTGCTGCCCATTGTGAACTTGAAATCGGAACCGCTGTTGGTGATCAGTGCCTGCATACCCAGGTCGATGGTGCCCCCCACATTGAAGTGCAGGCAGGTGACGTCGTTGCAGGGCACGGAGCACATGCCACCGCCCACCGTCACATTGCCTGCGAGCTGCACCCCGCCATTGCCCGTGATGGTGTAATTCCCGTTGGTGCTGAACACGCCGTCAAGCCCGACCGTGAGGTAGAGCCCGATGCGGCCGTAGGCGCAGATCACACCGGCGCTGGCACCGCCCGCCATATAGATGTCCACGTAGGTATCGAAGCCCACGCCGTAGGTGCCGCTGCCGAAGTTGGCGCCGAAGCGAACGTCGATGCCGCCATCACAACCCATCTCCAGTGTGGCCACAGGGCTGCAATCGATGCTGAAGTTGGGGATCACCGGTAGCGGGATCTGCGCGCCGGCATTGAAGTAGAATCCGTTGAAGCGTCCGCTGCCGAAAAGGCCTAGGTAGGTGGGTGGCAGAAGCTCGCCGCTGGTGTACAGCCCTTGCGCCATGGACACGCCCGCTGTGGGGTTCTGCGCCAACATTTGCTGTACAACGGGGATCAGAAAGCCCGCGACCTCGCGCTCCATCTTCTTCTGCACGTGCAGGCTGTACTGCATCAGCAACGCGTCCATCTCCGGCGTGCGCTGTGCATAATCACCCAGCAGGATGAAGGCCATGCCGGTGATCTGCGGATCGCTGAGGTTCACGTTCAAACCGCTCATGAAATAGAAGCCCTCCTTGTCGATCACGATGGCCGTAGCGCCGCTCATGCTCGGGCCACCGCTCACGCCATGCGACACGTTAAGCTGCCCGCTCAGGCGATGGTGCTGCATGTCGTATACCATGTTGATGTTGCCGAAGGGCGTCTCGATGTCCTTCAGCTTCACCTGCTGGTCCTCCACCGCGAGGTCGCCGCGCACTTCGAAACGCATGCGCTGGGGCTGACCATTCTGTGGCTCGAAGCCCATTTCCTCCGGCATGTTGCCCTTGATGTAGAAGGTGTTCCATTCGGGAGCGTTGCTGCCGTTCACCACCCACATCTCCCCTTCCACATCGGTCATCAGGATGCGGCTGGCCGGGTTATCGCCGCCCAGGCGCACGCTCTGCTGCGGGTCGCGGTCCACGGTGAGCTTGGTCTGTTGCGGGGTCTTCACCAACGTGTAGGCGAGGTTCTTGAACACGTTGGGGTCCTGATCGCTGATGACACCCTTGATGGTGAGCTGTCCCTGTGCGAACGTGAGGCTGTTCTGGTTGCCGGGCATGCCGAAACTGCCGCGTTGCTGACCTTGGTTGAAGGCGAGCTGCACACCGTTCAGACCGACCGGCGGCATGGCGAAGTCCTGCAACGTATAGCCCGAGATGCCGTTGGGAAGCTTGTTGTAGAGCAGCGCCGTGGTGAAGGTGGGGATGCCGGGGATGCCCAGGTCGAGTTCACCGCTTAATGTGAGCAGCGTAGGACCGATGATCATGCTGTGCAGATGGAACTGCGAGATGCCGAAGAAGTCGTAGCCGGGTATGTCATTGCGCAAGGCCACTTCCTGGGCGCCATCGCTATAGAGCCACACCGAACTGATGGGCACATCGCGGTTATCCGGGATGCCATCGAGGTGTTCCCCTGCGATGGTGGCAGCAGTGACGTTCTCATCGCGGCTGGTGACAACCACGTACCAAGCGGGCTGCGGGCGCACGGCATCGTAACCGAATTCTGCGGCACGCGTGGCATTCACGGGGATGGTGCCCATCAGCTTCATGTTGCTCGCGGTCATCTCGCCCAATTGGAAGCGGTGCGGCTCCAAGGTGCCGTTATCCACTTGCAGTTCCATGCCGCTGGCATTCAGCACGCCCGTGAAGCCGAAGCCGCTGTTGTTCATACTGAGTTCGGTGCCCTCTAGGCTGAACTGGCCCAGTGGAATGGTGAAGCTGCGCGCACCGGTGAATGGCTGCAGCTGACCGCCGGTGATCTTGATGCGGCCGATGGCGAGGTTGAGGTCGTTGTCCGGCGCGGGGATGTGCTCCAGCGCGGTGTGGATGCGTGTATCGAGCACGAGCGAATCCCGGTACAGGTAGCTGTTGCTTGTGACGCTGTTCGCCTGGAAACCGTACAGCACATAGTTGAAGGGCTGGCCTTGGTCATTGGCCACGTTCAGCGGTTCCCCGGCAGGATACCAGCTACGCGCATCGCTGGCGAAAGCGGCCAGGCGCATGCCGCCCTCCGGTGGGACCAGGCTGATCGTGGCATCGTCCAGCGCGAAGTTGTTGTCCGTGAAAGAGGCCGCAGCCACGCGCACACCGCCCATCACAGCGCCGCGCGTATCCCCTCCTGCCGGACGGTCCAGCGCGATGCCGGTCTGCGTATCGCGCAAAGTGCCGTGATAGGTGAAGGGCTGCTGCCCGTTCGTGGGGTACAGGCCGATGGCCATCTCGTTGATGCCCAGAGGCATGGGCAACGTCACGGGCTTGGTGATGGGGATGTTGAGCTCGTTCACCGCCACATCCGGCTCCACCACTGTATTGAGGAAGCGCACGCTCCGCAGGTCACTGCCATTGGCTGAGGCTTGAGCGATGCGGAACACTCCGTTGGCGGAGTCCGGCACGGTGATCCATCCGCTGATGCGCGCACGACCCGCCGGCTCCTCACTGAAGGCCGTTACTTCCAGCGGGAAGCTCAGGATGCTGCTGAAATCCATGCCGCCGTAGATGCGCAGGCGGAAATCGATCACAGTCTCCGTTACCCCCAGCGCACCGGTGAGCGTTTGTGTGGCAATGGTGCCGTAGGCATTCCCCGTGCCCTCCGCCTCGTTGAACTCCATGCCCACATAACCTTGCTTCGATGCGGTGAACATGAGCTGCTGGCGCGGAACATTGGAGAAGGTGTATTGACCCTGTGCGTTCGTGGTGGTCTCTGCGATGATGCTGCCGTGCTCGTACCGCACTTTGGCTCCTGCTACCGCCGCGCTATCGATCGTGACGGTGCCGCGTACGATGCGACCGCGTTCCAGTTGCACATTCTTCACCTGCCAACGCTTGCCCGCAGTGGAGCTCACCACCACTTCCTTCGTCACATGCGGCCCGCCGCTCGGTGTCATCACGCGAAAAGTGAAACTCTCACCAGCCGATGCTTTGAATGCGAAATCCACACGGCCTTGGCTGTCGGTGATGCGTTCGTAGATGTTGCCAGGCACCGAGGCTGAAGCGCCACCGGGGCTGGTGTCGGGGTGCTTCTCCGCAGGGAACATCTGGGCGTTCGTTCCAACGAGGACCACGCGGGCATTGGCGATGCGCGTACCCGTCGTCTCCGGATCCTGGCCAGGAAGGAAGGCCACCTCATTGCCGGGCTTCTCCCGCACCACGAAGTGGATCCGGTGCAGTCGATAGGGAACCGTCACCGTATGGCTCACCGAGGCACCGACCGGCACGCTCACCAGGATGGTATCGCGCTGGTAGAGGTCGCTGTTGTTGGGGATCACCACCACGCGCAATTGGTTGAGCGGCGAGCCGGGCACTTGCATGACGCGGCGTTCACGACGAGGGTTCAACAGCGTCTGCGACCCGGCCATCACGCCTTCCACGCCGAGGATATGGTCCCAGTAATAGCTGTTGCACTTCACCGGTTGACCGGCCGGGTCCACAAAAGTGAGCGTGAGCGTGGACGTTGGGTCGATCCACAGTTCGCCTTCGTTGTACTGGCTGCCTTTGCGCAGCATGCTCACATCGCCGGTGCTCGGTGCGGTGGCGACGGTGCTTCCGCTGGTAATACCCGAGAACAAATTGGGGTTCAGCGTAGGCAGGCCACTGTTGAGCACACTTGTATTCACCGTACCGGATGTACCGGAAGCGTTGCGCTGCACCACATGGATCTTCCGGCGGAATCCCAACTTCTGCAGGTCGAGCACATAGAAGTTGCCGATCTGCTCCCCGCTGCTGTTCATCTGCACGGGAAGGAAACCACTGTGGATGCGGCCATCACTGCCGGTGGTGCCCGTCTGCTGCAGCACCATGGCATTGCCGGCGTTGGTCAACATGTTCTGGGCCATGATGAAGCCATCCGGCTGATAGCCTTCGAGCATGGCGCCCCAGTTCGTGTTGCCGCTCTTCAATTGATCGGCACCCGCACGGTTGATGCGCCACAAACGCCAGGTCACGCCCGGCTCGTTCATGGCCAGTTCCGCCTGTGCACCGGCCGCACTGTTCTTCACCATGGCCGTCACCTTCGGGTTCTGCGCCACCACGCGGTTCACGTTGTAGAGCCATTGGTCCTGTCCCTTGTAGGCCCGTGCATGCGACGATGATGCCGTGCTGAACCCATCACGCGTGCTGAGGTTGCATTTCATGCAGGCCGCAGCGATGGTGCCCATGGCCGGGTTGTAGCACGCTGAACTGCTCCAGTCGCTCTGGTACATGTAGTTCACCGGTTGCGGCGTGTTGTGCACGCTGTGTTGCGTGAAGAACTCATCCGCCGGCTTCGACCAGAGGTAATAGAGGTTATTGCCGCTGGTGCTGGAGCAATCGAAGCGCACCAGGTCGCGGAACTCGGCCATGCCCTGCGCGTTCGAGATCGCCGAGTCGAGCACCTCGTACTGTAACAGGTTCACGGTGATGATGGGATTGGCGCCCAGGTCGCCGCGCTTGCCTTCGTCCTTCGGCACCAGGCTGGGCTTGGTGTTGACCTTCCGAAGCAGGAAAACGCGAAGACCGGCCTTCTTGATCTCCAGGTCCTGCCGCTCGGCCACCAGCACCTTGGTATCAAAGCTCTTCACCTGCGCATGGAAGAGACCGAGGTCTCCGTTGGTCGGCAAGGAAGTGTTGAACTGCACCGGTTGCGCATAGTACGTGCGGGCGGGGTTGCCCACGCGCACCATCAACACACGACGGAAGGTGCCTGTGTAGCTGTTGTTGAACTCGCCGCTGTACGATGCCGTAGTGCTCACAGTGCCCTGCTTCCAGCTGAAGTCGAGCGACTGAACGTTCGGTACATTGAACACAAAATTGCCCTGGGCATCAGTGGTCGCCGTGGCCAGCACAGGAACGTTCATGCTGGGCTGTCCCTGCACATGGATCGTACCACCCTCGGGTTGAAGGATCAGTCCAGGCAACAGCGGCCCAGCGATCGCCCCCATGCCAGGTGTGCTCTGGAATTGCAGCGCCTGCACCAATTGCACGGTCACACTCGAGAGCGGTGAACCCGTGAATGCCCCGAACCCCGCGCGATTGCCATCGTTCAGCTGGGTCGTTTGGGAAGCGAGGGCGCTAGCGTCCACACTGCCGATGGCACCGAGGTTGAGCGAGCCGCCGCTGCCGGAAGTGGATGTCGCACCGTGGTTGCTCAAATTGTGCCAGAAGTAGTGCAGTTTGCCGGTGAGCGTGCTCGCCAGGAAGGCCGGCGAAATACCCGGATCGACGATGGGGCCGCTGCCTCCAGGGACAGTTCCTCCATAGGGTATCACCGGTGTATCCACCGTACCCGTGGTGAACACGCTGATCTCACTTCGCCCGAGGTTCATGATGCCCACCACACCGTTACGATCGCGGGCTGTGACCTGCATGGCGTACTGTTTCCCTTGCTCAAATGCGAGATCGAAGACCTGCCTGACGTACACGTTGCTCATCAGCCCTTCCTTCACCAGGACAGGCTGGCCACGCTGATAGGTGCGTGCTGCGATGATGGCGTCATTGGGATTCTGGCCCGGGAAAACGGGCGTCACCAACAGATCGTACGCGATGAGCGCCCCGGCCAGGTTGCCCAAGGGCGGCGTCCACGTGAACACCGGGTTGGTCATGTACACACTGATCTCCGATCCATTCACGGGCTGGGTGATGATGGGCGGATTGGCGTAGTACAACCCAAAGCTGAAGCAACCGCCACCGGGCTGGCTCAACAGCTGCGGACCGTTGTAGTCGTAGGCCTCCACGCACAAGCGATAGAGACCCTCCGGCAACTGGCCCGTTTGTACAATGGCCTGTTGCGTCTGATCATTGGCATTGGTGGTCACGAACTCCGGCGCGAGGAAGTCCATCACACCGGGCTGTGTGCTCAGTACCACGGAACCTCCCGGCGGCAAGTTGATCGGCGATGGCCCGCGATGACCCGGTTCCGTTCGCACGAAAAGGTCGGCAGTGGCGTTGGTAAGGCTTCCTTCCAAACGGACCTGCTTCAGTTCCTGGGTAGTGTTGGTCAGGGTGATCACCGCCTGGCCCGTCAGATCGGCATAGTCATACACATAAGACGAATAGGGCGGAATGACGTTGAGGGTGACAATGACCTCTTGGGCGCGGAGGAGCGTGGGTAGGAAGAGAGAAAGTGCGAAAGAGAGTGCGAGAGTGAGAGAGAGAGAGAGAGTGAGAGCACGGCCCCGAGACTGTTCAGTAAAGTGTGTCAGGTCGGATTACGAACTTCAAACCCTGACCAATGGAAACCAAGACTGAAAAGTTCGATTACGAAGCCTTCGAGAAGGAGGCAATGAGACAACTGCTACTGGGCAAGCCACTCAGT
>JBGTAJ010000223.1:0-10613 GCA_041749915.1 Flavobacteriales bacterium | reverse complement strand
CGAGCAGCTGTTCAAGGAGAAGCAGCCGGCCGACCAGCTCTACATCATGCGCACCGGCAAGGCCAAGGTGCACAGTTCCTTCGAACCGGGTTCCACGCGCATCCTGCGTTTTGCACGCGACGGCCAGGTGCTGGGCCATCGTGGCATCGGCATGGACTTCACCTACACGGTGTCGGCCACGGCCCTTAGTGACTGTGTGCTCGAGATAATCCCCATGCCGCTCTTCCTGGAAGTGCTGCGCGCCAACGCCGGTTTCAGCTTCCACTTCATGCTCTTCATGGCCGAGGAACTGCGCCGTTCCGAGGAACAGGTGAAGAACCTGATGAACATGACCGTGCTGCAGCGCGTGGCCAAGGCCCTGCGCGCCACCGCCGACTGTTTCGGCTTCGACCCCGATGATGCGGACCTCCTGGCCTTCACCCCTTCCCGCCAGGACCTCGCCGACTACGCCGGCGCCACCTACGAGAGCACCATCCGAGCCGTGACCGAATTGCAGAAGAAGAAGGTGATGAAGACCGTCGGCCGTGAGATCCGGATCGTGAACGGCAAGAAGCTGGAGGCCTTGGTGAAGTAGCCTGCCGCTACCCGTCGTCCCGGCTCCACTCCGCCCAGCTCGTGGCGGTCTCCTGGAGACGGACCACCTGCAGGGGCGCCTCCGCCGGCAGCACCTTCCGAAGGGCACCCACGATCTGCAGCAACAGGTTCTCACACGTGGGTTGCCAGGGCGTGAACAGCACACGGCCGAAGAGGGCATGGTCCGCGGCGACAGCACTGCGGTCGTTCTCGTGCAGCACCAAGGCATGGTCGTAGCGGTCGATCACCACGGCTTTCACGATGGACTTCAGGTCGGCGAAATCGATCACCATGCCGTCCTTGGGATGGCCGGGTGCGTGGATGGGCCTGCCGAGCAGGGTGACGTCCAGCACGTACGAATGCCCGTGGATGTTCGCGCACAGCCCATCGTGACAGCGCAGCGCATGTGCCAACTCGAATGTGAACCGTTTGGTGACCCGGACCTTTTCAGTGGATTGCATGTTCACGAGAGGGGTTCGAAGTGGGCGGTGAAGTGACGCAGGAACTTCGGTTCCTTCACGATGCGGTATCCGCGCACCTTCTCCCGCTGCCGCATCACCTCCTCGAAGGTCTCCGCCACGTACTCCATGTGGCTCTGCGTGTACACGCGGCGGGGTATCGCCAGGCGTACCAGTTCCATGGACGACGGCACCAGTTCACCGTTCTCGGCGTACTTCCCGAACATCACGGACCCGATCTCCACACTGCGCACCCCCGCCAGTCGATAAAGCTCACAGACCAGTGCCTGTCCCGGATACTCGTGCGGCGGTATGTGCGGGTACAACTTCCTGGCATCGATGTACACCGCGTGCCCCCCGATCGGTCTCATGAGCGGCACGCCCAGCGCGTGCAGCTTGTCGCCCAGCCAGGTGGTGCTGCGGATGCGGTAGTCCAGGTAATGTGGATCGAAGACCTCGTCCAGGCCGATGGCAATGGCCTCCATGTCCCGGCCGGAAAGGCCGCCATAAGTGGTGAAGCCTTCCGTGATGATGAGCAGGTTGGTGCACGCTGCGGCCAGCGCTTCGTCCTTGAGGGACAGGAAGCCGCCCATGTTCACCAGCGCGTCCTTCTTGGCGCTCATCACGGCCCCGTCCGCCAGTGCGAACATGCGCTGCGCGATCTGGCGGTAGCTCAGGCCTTCCATGCCCTCCTCGCGGTGCTTCACGAACCAGCTGTTCTCCGCGATGCGGCAGCAGTCCAGCAGGAACAGCACGCCATGCCGCTTGCAGATCGCGGCCACGCCCTCGGCATTGGCCATGCTCACGGGCTGTCCGCCGCCGCTGTTGTTCGTCACGGTAAGGATCACCGCACCCACCTGCCCCTGGTGTTGCTCCAGCAAACGTTCCAGTTCATCCAGGTCCATGTTGCCCTTGAAGGGATGCTCCAGCGCCGTGTCCCTTCCTTCGGGGATCGGGATGTCGATGGCCGTGGCGCCGGTGAACTCGATGTTGGCCCGTGTGGTATCGAAGTGCGTGTTGCTGATGAACACCTTGCCCGGTCCGCCCAGGTGTCCATAGATGATCCGTTCGGCCGCTCGCCCTTGGTGGGTGGGCAGCACGCTGGCCATGGTGGTGAGTTCCTGCACAGCCAGTTCCATGCGTTCCCAGGAGCGGGAGCCCGCGTAGGCCTCATCACCCTCCATCATGCCGGCCCATTGCTGTGCGCTCATCGCACTGGTGCCGCTATCGGTCATCAGGTCGATGATCACATCCTTCGACCGCAACAGGAAGGGGTTATAGTGGGCCATGGCCAATTGCTCCCTGCGCTCGGCGGCCGTGCTGATGCCGATGGGCTCCACGCTCTTGATGCGGAAGGGTTCGATGATGGTGCGGTGCTTCATGAGGGTCGGGATGATCACGGTCGCCAAGGCCAGCGGCGAACGGCGCGCGAATGTGACCCATGGACCGTGTTCGCCACCTGACCATCATCAGTTCCCACGGAAGCCTTCGGACCATGCTGGGCATCGTCGCTGGAAGTGCTGTAGGCCCCGGAGACATCCGGACACAACAAAGGCGCCCTTACGAACGCCTTTGTCGCCTTTCACCAATTTCGGTCCGATCCGTTCCGATCGGTCCGGCAGAGGACCCTTACTCGGCCGGTGGCAGCAGCACCTTGTCGATGACCACCACCAGTCCGTTCGATGCCATCACGGAACCCAGCACCTTGGCATCGTTCACCATCTGTGTACCGTCCTCGGCCACGGAGAACTTCACGTTGTCGCCGTTCGCCATACCCACGCTGCGGCCGTTGGTCATGCTCTCGGTCTTGAACACGCCCAGTGCCACATGGTACTCCAGGATGTCCTCCAGCGTCGCCTTGTTCTCTGGCTTCAGCAGGTTGTCCAACGTTCCCTCGGGCAGCGCGGCGAAGGCGGCGTCCGTGGGCGCATAGACCGTGAACGGCCCCGCGTTTGAGAGCACGTCCTGGTACTTCACATGCAGCACGGCGGCCACCAGCGTCTTGTGGTCGGGCGACTTCGATGCCACGCCCACCACGGTGGGTGTGCTCATCTCATCCACCATGGCGCTCTGTCCGGCACCGGGCTCACTGGTCGTTGCGTCTGCATCGGCAGCAGGCTCCGCAGCCCCTCCGCCACAGGCAACGAGAAAGGGGAGCAATAGGACACCCAGTGTCCATTTCTGTTTCATCGGGATCTTCATGGTCGGTTGGTTCGGTTTACAGGGGACAATTTCATCCTGTTCATGATATGCGCACATGATGATCGTCACGGATCGAAGAATTTGTGTGGCTTCCTATTGGAAGTAGCGATCGAACTCCGCCGAGGAAGCGTTCAAGTGCTGCAGGATGGTCCGCGCGTGCGCAGTGTCGGTGGTCTTCTCCAGGTCCTGCACCAGTTGCATGTGGGGCATCAACCAGTCATGCAGCTCCGCATGGGCCTTGCCCTCCATGGTGCATCCCGCCACCAGCGCATCGAGGTCCACGAACAGGCTATCGGCCAGGACGGCATGGTCCAGCCTGATGGCCGCACCGGGCTCAATAGCAGTAGCGATCCGCTGCTGCATGCGTCGGACCGGCACCAACATCGGGGGGCTCACCACCCAGCGTTCGCCGTTGTTCAGTTCCAGCAGAGGTCCCGATGCACTGTCCGGCGCAGCCGATGCCGCATCCTTGCTGTGCGCGCCGTCCAGATGCTGTTCGTCCTTCCCAGGCCCGCAGGCGGAAAAGAGGATGGACAGACCGAACAGAATGGTGGATGGAGATGGATGGATATTCATGACCACATGGTTCAAAGGTCCTTCCTGCGGAACACTCGGAATGCGAAGAGAACGGGTACCGCGACCCACAGCGCGAGGATCAGCGCGGCAACGATGGTGCCGCCCACACTCCCGAAGAAGTTCTTGTAGATGGCGCCGCTGTACCCCATCATGGCGGCCAGGTCCACCTGCAGCATCACCATGATGCGCGCCAGGTCGATGGGGTTGATGCCCGCCAACGGCACCACGAAGGGCTCGATGGGATAGTCGCTGAGCGTGAACATGCCCCACATCAGCAGCGCATCGTACACCAGCACAAAGAGGAACCAGATGGCCAGTGCCACGCCCACCCCACGTGCCTTCTCCCGCTGCTTCAAAGCGATCAGCGCACCCAGCGCGGCGAAAACCAGTACCAGTGCCGAGCCCGAGAGGGACAACACCAGCGCCGCCACCGTGGGCGAATGCAGCAGCAGGGGAAGACCCAGCCCTATCGCCTGCGCCAAGAGCAACGCTGCGGCCAAAGCCAGCAGCTGCCCACCGAGGATGGCACTGCGCCGCATGGGCTGCACCGCCAGCAGCTGCGTGAACTCCAGCGTGTCATACATGTACACCACCGTGAATACCAACGCGATCAAAGGCACCAAGGCCATCACCACCTGCACCAGGCTCAGCAGCGCCTTGGTCGGGTCGCCCTCCAGCGCGAACAGACCCTGTGCCACCAGGAGCATCAGCAGCGCATAGCCCAGCACGAAGCGGTTACGCGCCAGGTCGATCAGGGTGTATTTGAAGACTTTGAGCATGAGGTGAATGTCCTATGTCATCTGACGGTTGACAGTTACGGGAAGCACCCGGCCATAGGGACAGCCGTCAGCTGTCATAGGATATTTGACAATGCATTTGACTCCAACATCCTGGGCAAGGCCTCGGACACACGCTTCGCACCAGTACGTTCCAGGATCTCCTGCACCGGCATCAGGAATCTCAACGTACCATCCTCCAGATAGGCCACGCGATCGGCAAGCGATTCCACTTCCTCCATCAGGTGCGAGGTGATCAGCACCGTGCCTCCGGCATCGCGCACGGCGGCCGCACGCTGCAACACGCGCTTGGAGGAGACCGGGTCCAGCCCTGCCGTGGGTTCGTCCATCACCAGGATGCTGGGGCGTGTGCGCAAAGCGAGCACGGCGCTCACCTTCTGTTTGGTGCCCCCACTGAGGGTGGAGAGTCGTTTGCCCAATTGTGCGGCAAGGCCGAGTTCCTCCACCAGGCTGTCCTCCACCTCGTCCGCACGCAGCTCACGGATGTCGGCCATCATCTCCAGTAACTGGCCGATGGTGAGCGTGGCCGGGAACTGCGAGATCTGCGGCATGTAGCCGATGGCCTTGCGATAAGCGGGATCGCTGCCGATCACCTGGCCGTTCACCGTGATGTGTCCTTCCGTGGGATTCACCAGACCGAGCAGGCTCTTGATCAGGGTGGTCTTGCCGCTGGCGTTGGGGCCGATCAGCATCACCACCTCTCCGGCATGGAACGCGCACTCCACCTTACGCAAGGCCCACAGCTTGCCGTAACGCTTGCCCACATCGTGGTAGGTGATGCGTGCTTCAGCCATGGGGGATCGTGTACCGCAAGGTGGTGATGAAAGCCACACCGATGATGACCCAGAGAAACGTCCCGACCGACCCATCGGTCGTGGGTAGCACCGTGGCGAGAACATCGGACTTCTCCAGCACCTGCTTTGCACCTCTATCCGAAGACACTGGTGGCCGCATCAACGGCCGGTCATCCTTCATGCTCTCGGGTGTCAGCGAAGGGATCAGGCGCTCCGCCCGGTCGAGCAGCGATACGAAAAGGCTGCGCGAGAACACCATGGCGTAGGGCTGCATCTCCACCAACAGGGTGAAGAAGCCGAGCGGGCGGTGCGGTACATCGCCGTATCCATCGCGGTCAAGATCGTAGCCCGCATAGCGGTCCCAGTAGTTGCCGTTCATGGTGTTGGGGATCAGCGATCCGTTGGTGCTCACATCGAAGGTATTACCTGCGAAGGTGTTGCCCCGGAAGTCGCAGTCGATGGCATTGGCGAACAGTCGCAAGGCCCAGCCGTTCAGTCGGAACTCATTGTCGTGGACATTGATGCGGTTGCAACCGTCGATCATGATGCCCGTGGTGTTGTCCTGGAACGTGTTGCCTATGATCTCGCCGTCATTGATCTCCTTTAACAAGAGACCATAGGCGCTGGCACCACGATTGGCCAGGAAGTGGTTGCGGCGCATGGCGATCTCCTTGCTGAACATCACGGCCACGCCGGCCCCGTTGTCCTCGAAATGGTTATCCTCGTAAGCATCGCGGTGACTGAACATGAAGTGCAGGCCGTAGCGCAGGTTGTGCAAGGAGGTATTGCCGATGATGTGCGAGTCGGTCACGAACTCGAAGTAGATGCCGTCGCGGTGGTTCTCGATCCGGTTGTTGCGGATGGTGGCATTGCTGCATTTCCACAGGTGGATGCCATTGGCCATGAAGTCCTCCGCACCCGGCTCTCCCAGCACAGTATTGCCTTGGACCCGCGCATCCTTGACACCGCTGAGATAGATCGCGAAGAAGCACTTGTCCAAGAAATTGTCTTCGATCACCACGCCACGGCATTCGTTCACCTTGATGCCCGACATGTCGTCCAGATTACTCCGGCGGGAGCCACGGATGGTGAAGCCCTTTACCGTCACATGATCGGCAGTGATCAGCAACGCGTCATTTTCACCGCCGCCATCGATCACCGCATCGGAACCAGCGAGCAGCACCAGCGATCGGTCCACATGAATGGAGCCTTCGCTCACAGTGCCCTCAACAATGATGGTATCGCCTGCTGAGACTTTTCCGATCAGTTGCTGCAAAGTGCCTGATGCGCCCATCCGATAGGTCCAGCTATGCGCCACCAGCGGACCGCAGGTAACGCAGGCCAGGAGCAGGATCAGTCCCTTCCGCATCGACTCACTTACTCGGAAAGTGCCTTACGTATGGTGGTCCAATCCATGGGCTTGGCTTCTCCTTGTGCCGCCGCTTTCGACCGATCGGCAGGATCGGCGAATGCCGCCACATCTCCGCGCATCGGACTGCGGAAATCAGGACCTTGCAGGTAGATCGCCGTGGTGGCATCGATCAGTGTGCCGGGCTTCGCATGATCGCACACGTACCAGCCTTTCACCTGGCTTTCGGCCACCGTACCCTTCGCCACGAAGTGCACCATGCACGAGACATCATCGAACACGTACTGTCGACCTTTCCCGGTCACCAGTGCGGCGCCGAACTGGCGATCCACCACGTTCATGCGGCAGTGTGCGCACTCAGCCTTCCCGAAATCAATGGACGGCTCTGTCGGCATACACGACAGCAACGAAAGGGCGATGAACAGGATGAAGGAGCTCATGCGCATCATGCGGTTACAGGCTTGGCCGGTTTCTTCCGGCGAAGTTCCAAAAAGTAAACACCGGCCAGCAGGGCCATCACCACGAAGAGGATCCATCCACCGGTATCCGGTGTGGACCACGCATCGAAGTTCAGCAGTTGCTTATGGCCGATCAACGGGGGCTGGTAGGCCTGGCCTTCCACCTTGATCGCTGCGCGCGGATCCAGGTCGTGGCCATAGCTGTAGCCCCATTTGTACATGTCGTAAAGCGCCCAGAGCCCGAAGAGCGTGAGGGTGATGAGGCCCGCAAAGAGCCCCTGACGCTTGCCCCAAATGGCGGCGAGCACACCGAAGACAGCCAAGGCGATCAGCACCTTGGGCAGGTACACGAACTCGGGGAACATCTCATCGTGGATGGTGCCCATACCGATGTAGTGGTTTAATCCATTGATCTTCTCCACATCGCCGGCGAAGTGGTCGGCGTAGATCTGGATGAAGAGCCCCTCCGGATACTGGGGCGCCTGCAGATCGATGCGCCAGATGGGTACGAACAGCAGGATCAACAGGGCCAGGGCGGCCAGGGCGATCATTACGCGGGAGATGGGCTTCATGGTCAAAAGGTCAGTGAGATAGGGCCTTTCAGGACCACGGCCCCGGCATTCACCGGGGCCGTGGTCACTGTCAGGCAATTCGAAGCGGTCTACATTTCAGCGTCCACGGAGACGGTAAGCGCGGTCAGCGGCACCGTGCTGTTGGCGGGTGATACCCGAACATAGCCCTGCATCTCCTGGTGGAGGGCGGAGCAGAAGTCCGTGCAATACATCGGTGTCACCCCCACGCGGGTGGGCACCCACTTCAATGTCTGTGTTTCGCCAGGCATCAGCAACAACTCGGCGTTGGCAGCTCCCTTGATGGCGAAGCCGTGCGGTACGTCCCAGTCCTGTTCGAGGTTGGTGATGTGGAAGTACACCTCATCGCCAAGCTTGACGCCTTCGATGTTATCCGGCGCGAAGTGCGAACGGATGGTGGTCATCCACACGTGCACCTCCTTACCACGACGCTCGATCTTGGTCTCCTTCTCTCCCTTGGCCACGAAGGGGTGCTCGTTCTCTTCGATCTTGAAGAACTTCACCTCGCGCGGCTTTACCAGCTCGGCGGGGATGGACTGCGCATAGTGCGGCTCACCCGTGGTGGGGAAGTCCAGCAGCAGCTCCATCTTGTCACCATCGATGCTGTAGAGCTGTGCGCTCTGGGTCAGTTCGGGGCCGGTGGGCAGGTAGCGGTCCTTGGTGATCTTGTTGTAGGCGATCACGTACTTGCCCCAGGGCTTCTTGCTGTCGCCGCCGGGCACGCTCAGGTGACCGATGCTGTAGTAGGTGGGCACGCGGTCCAGCACCTCCAGCTTTTCAACGTTCCACTTCACGATCTCGCTGCTTACGAAGAAACTGGTGTAGGCATTACCGTTCGCGTCGAACTCGGTGTGCAGAGGCCCAAGACCGGGCTTCTTCACCTCGCCATGGAGCACGCTCTCATACTTCAGCACGGGGATGCCACCGAAGTCGCCTTCCAGATCATTGGCCGCGATGGCCTTCTGGATCTTCTCGAAGCTGAACACCGGGATCAGCGCGGCCAGCTTGCCGCTACCCACGATGTATTTGCCCGTGGGGTCCACATCGCATCCGTGCGGGCTCTTGGGGCAGGGCATGAAATACAACAGTCCAGGGTGGTCCTTGGGGTCCAGTTGCAGCACGTCCTCATACACGGTGGTCTCGGTGCTATGTGTCTTGTGGTTCCACCAGTTGCTGTGGTGCTTGCCGGGCACACGCTTGCCCTTGCCCTCCTTGGCCAGTTGTTCGGCCAGCTTCCAGTTCACGGCCATGATGAAGTCCTTGTCGCGCTGGCTGGCGTTCACCTCCAGCAGGCTGTAGGCCTGTTCGGTATTGTAGCAGCTGAAGAAGAACCAGCCCTCGCTGGGTCCTTTACCGGCGTGGCTCAGGTCGAAGTTGACACCGGGGGTGACGATCTGGAAGGCGATATTCATCTTGCCCGTTTCGGGATCAGGGTGGATGAAGCTCACGTTCCCCTTGAAGTTCTCCTTGTAGGTCTTGATCGGCACATCCCGTGACGCCTCATCTCCCATGGGGATGCTGAAGCGCGTACCTGCCACCACGTACTCGCTGTTTCCCGTGGTGAAGGGCGAGCTGTGGTTGCCCGCACTGTTGGGGATCTCGATGATGCTGCCTGTGCGGAAGGTGCCCAGATCGATGAGTGCGATACGCGGTGTGTTGTTGCCGTTGATGAAGCACCACTTGCCATCAGGGATGCCATCGGTCTGCGACAGCTCCGGGTGGTGGCTGTCGTCCCACGGAATGAATCCGTGGCTGGTGGTGAGCATGTCCTTGGTCTCCTCGCTGTAGCCGTAGCCGCTCTCGGGATCGACGCTGAACACGGGGATCTCGCGCAGCAGACGCCCGCTGGGGATGCCGTACACCGCAAGCTGGCCACTGAAGCCACCGCTCACGAAATTGTAGAACTCATCATACTTTCCTGGGGCGACGTACACCTTGGAGGCGGCATCACCGGTCACCACGCTCTTGGTGGTGCCCGAGGGGCGGCAACCCGGCAGGCTGTTCACCAGCAGGAAGGTCCCTGCGATGACACCCAAGGTGGTGCCGGTCATTAAAAGCGGTCGTTTCATGGTCTGGGTTTTGGTGTGGTTATCCGTCGGCAATGGGGGATCAGAGCGTGCGCATGAATTCGAGCACCTCCCTGCCCTCGTCCTTGCTCAGGCCCTGGTTGGGCATGCGCACCAGGCATTCCTCCAGACCCTTCTGGGCCTCGGGGTCGGTCTCGAGCATCACGTCGATGTTCAGCATCATGTTCATGATCCATTCGGGCTTGCGGCGCTCGGTCACGCCTTTCCAGCCGGGTCCCACCACGCGGTTCGGGCCAGTGCTGTGGCAGGCCTGGCACTTCACATCATAGGTGGCCTGACCCTTCGCCGCCATGTCCTTGTCGATGTCGCCCAACGTGATGTCGGCCGCTGTGATCATGTTCGCGGCACTTTTGCCTGCAGCGGCATCGGCCGTGGGTGCATGTCCGGTGGCGCCCGGAGGGCCTGATGGTGCTTCACCACCGCCGCCACAGGCAGCAAGGGTGCAGATAGCAAGAGCGGCAGTGATGGCGAAGACGTTCGTGGCTCTCATGTTTCGGTCCTGTTTGAGGGGGTGTTGCTTGGACGTGACAAATATCACCGGACTTTTTCATCCGACACTTGAGTTATATCAGAGACTGTTCAGTAAAGTGTGTCAGGTCGGATTACGAACTTCAAACCCTGACCAATGGAAACCAAGACTGAAAAGTTCGATTACGAAGCCTTCGAGAAGGAGGCAATGAGACAACTGCTACTGGGCAAGCCACTCAGT
>JBGTAJ010000222.1:0-1567 GCA_041749915.1 Flavobacteriales bacterium | reverse complement strand
CAATTCCTCGGCGATGTGCGGGGCGAAGGGCGCCAGGGCGATGGTGAGCGGCTCCAGCACGTCACGCTTGTGGCATTTCAAGGTCCCCAGTTCGTTCACCGCGATCATGAACTGCGCCACGCTGGTGTTGAAGCTCATCTTTTCGATGTCCTCGGTGACCTTTTTCAGGGTGGCGTGCAACACCTTGAGCTCGGGCTTGGTGGCGGCCACCTCGCTCACGCTGAGCACATCGCTCTCATAGAACAGGTTCCAGAATTTCCGCAGGAAGCGGAAGGTGCCCTCGATGCCGTTGGTGTCCCAAGGCTTGCTCTGCTCCAAGGGGCCCAGGAACATCTCGTAGAGGCGCAGGGTGTCTGCCCCGTACTTGGCGATGATGTCGTCGGGATTCACCACGTTGAACTTCGACTTGGACATCTTCTCGACCTCCCGGTCGACACGAAAAACACCATCACGAGTGATGAATGTTCCACTGCGAAATTCTGCATCCTTCTGTTGAAGAGCCTCCATGTCCAGCGAAACACCATCTTCCTTCAACACCGAGATATCAACGAGCTTTCTCGCCGTCTTCATTTGCGCAGGGCCCTCGCACAAGAGCTTAAAGGGATACTCTCCATAGACCTTAGTGAGATTCTCGGCGTGCTTCATAAGTCCCTGTTCAATGAGTCGCCTCACTTCGGCGTTCTCATCATCTTTAACCCAATCCGCCCGTAGTTCGGATGAGATGAACATGTATGGGCCAGTCAGATGTGAAGGGTCGTCCGTTTTATCGGTCACATGATCACCCCAAGAAATGCTGCCATAAAGCAAGCGGTAAGCCTTCGCCGACACCCCCTGGATCATCCCCTGGTTCACCAACTTCTTCGCCGGTTCATCAAAAGGCAGCCAGCCACGGTCGTGCAGGAACTTGGTCCAGAAGCGGAAGTAGAGCAAGTGGCCGGTGGCGTGCTCGCTGCCGCCCATGTACAGGTCGACCTGCTGCCAGTACTGGATCGCCTCGGATGAGGCGAAACGGCCCTCGTTCTTCGGGTCCATGTAGCGCAGGAAGTACCAGCTGCTGCCGGCCCAACCCGGCATGGTGGTGGTCTCCAATGGGTGGTCCTCGGCTCCGCTCGGACCTTCAACCCTGTAGCTCCAGTTCGCGGCGCGGGCCAGCGGTGGTTCACCGTCGGCGGTGGGCAGGAACTTGTCCACTTCGGGGAGCACCAGCGGCAGGGCGCTCTCCGGCAGGGCGTGGGGCACGCCATCCTTGTAGTAGATGGGGATGGGTTCGCCCCAGTAGCGCTGGCGGCCGAAGGCGGCATCGCGCAGGCGGTAGTTGATCTTGCCCTGCCCCGCACCGATCTTCTCCAGCTCCTGGATGGCACGGGTGATGGCCTGCGGCACCTTGAGGCCCATGAGGAAACCCTCGCTGCAGATCGTGGCATCCTTGCGCTCGTCAGCCTCCTTGTCGATATCCGCGCCCTCGGTCACGGCGATGATGGGCAGTCCGAAGTGTTTCGCGAAACGCCAGTCGCGCTGGTCGCCGCCGGGTACGGCCATCACGGCGCCGGTACCGTAGCCGCCCAGC
>JBGTAJ010000221.1:0-2590 GCA_041749915.1 Flavobacteriales bacterium | reverse complement strand
ACTGAGTGGCTTGCCCAGTAGCAGTTGTCTCATTGCCTCCTTCTCGAAGGCTTCGTAATCGAACTTTTCAGTCTTGGTTTCCATTGGTCAGGGTTTGAAGTTCGTAATCCGACCTGACACACTTTACTGAACAGTCTCGTGCGATCACGTTTGTTCGTCTTCGTCCCGTAGCAGTTTTTCCAAGGTGTCGAGGCGCTTCGCCCAGAAGTGACGCGTTTCCTCCATCCATTGCGCGGCTGCGTCCAGCGGTTCCGCCCGGTAGCTGAGGTAGTGGTCGCGGCCCTCCTTGCGGCGTGTGACCAGTTTGGCGCGCTCCAGCACCAGGATGTGCTTGCTCACCGCGTTCAGCGACATCTTGAAGGGCTGCGCGACGTCGGTCACGCGCGCTTCGCCGGAGGAGAGCCGACGAAGGATCGCGCGGCGCGTGGGATCGGCGAGCGCGAGCAGGGTGCGGTCAAGGGTCTTGGGGGCTGGCATGCGGGGACAAATATATTCAACCTCTTGGTTGAATGTAAAACTATGTTCAGGTGATCGAACCGGACCGATCGAATGGTGGTCTACTTCAGAAGGTCATCAAATGGCTGTTGAACCACAGATCGCAGATCTGCAGCAGCGGGGGCAGATGATCTTCCGGCACTGGCTTGGTAAGGGAAGACCTCAGATGGACATCATCGCACGGTGCTCCGGATCCATGGATCGCAGATCCGCGGTAGCCAGGGGATCAAGGCCGGAAGAACGGCGGAACCTTTTTCCTTTCTATTTCAACGACCTCCAAAAGCCGGGTCATTTCCTGTTTGGTTCCGATGCCGCTATGCAGCGCAGTTGTCCCTTTTAGTATTTCTGCTTGTACAATCGGAGCATACATGATGGTGTCGCACAAAATGAAAACCAACTGATCCCCAATGCTCTGCCCTGTAGCCCAAGCAAACCGTCTTGTGCCATACTCATCAAGTTGCATCTGAACAAAATGGACCTTCCCAATCCGATTCCATTCAACTCGTGCCTCGATGATATTCCCAGCTGTGACTATTGGCATTGGATCAACATTGAGCCCTTCTTCACTCCACGAACGAACATAGCCAGTAGCCGTATCTCTCAAGAAATACCAGCCAGACACCAAAGTTTCATCGTCGGGCTGTCGAATGAAAAATGACATAGGGTCTACAGCACGGCTCGAAAGCTGCCCGTAGGCGCAGGCACAAACTATCGCCCCCGCAAGCGCAAACGATCTAATCAACAGCCTATAAATCATCAGGTCGTGCTTAATACCCCCCACCCCCACCCTGCCCCCTTTCGATGGGGTGCCAGGTGGTCTTCACTTCCTGGGTGTCCAGTATCGCATACGGTGAACCTTGCTCTGACTTGGGATACATCACCCGCTTGAGGTTGCAGGTGGCCTCGGTCTCCAGCATGGTGCGTTCTTCCTGCGATGCATCGGCAACGACCACGGCGTTCACATCCATGTGCGTCACCAAGGGCTTGAGCAGTTCGCTGCGGAAGCCGGTCATCAGGTTCGTCACGCCGCCGGGGAGGTCGCTGGTGGCGAGCACTTCGGTGAAAGTGACGGCCGGCAGGGGGTGCTTCTCGCTGGCCACCACCACGCTGGTGTTGCCGCCCGCGATCACGGGGGCGATGAGGCTAACGAGCTCCAGGAGGCCGTTGCTTCCCGAAGCCATGATGCCCACCACGCCGGTGGGTTCGTAGACACTGAAGTTGAAGTGGCTGCTGTTGGTGGGGTTCACGCTGCTGAAGACGGCCTGGTACTTGTCGCACCAACCGGCGTAGTAGATCCAGAGATCGATGGCGGCGGCGACCTCGGCCCCGGCCTGTTTTTGCGTGGCACCGTGCAACACCAGCTCGTGGACGAACTGGGCGCTACGGCCTTCCAGCACTTCGCCGATGCGGTAGAGGATCTGGCTGCGGTTGAAGGCGCTGCGTCCGGCCCAGCCGCTCACTGCACCCCGTGCGGCCACCACGGCATCGCGTACGTCCTTGCGGCTGCTGCGGCAGATGTTGGCGAGGGGCTTGCCGTCGCTGCCTTTCGGCTGGTAGTAACGACCGCTCTCGGTGCGCGGGAACTTGCCGCCGATGAAGATCTTGTAGGTCTTCATCACGGGGAGGCGCTCCAACTTCTTCGCCGAACCATTGGTGCTGTGGCCGTTCAGATCGGCTTTCGCAGAGGCGGACTTGGTGATGGTCTTGCTCATGGACGTGTCTTCGTAGACAAAGCTACAGCACCACCGGTCAACGCGAGCCCCTCTACCGTCGCACGACGAAGCGCACGGTCGTGCGCCGGTCCACTTCTTCCACGTGAAGCACGTACAGGCCTTCGGGAAGCGCTTGCACATTCATCGCTCCGTTCACGGTCCCGGTCCGCACCAAGGCACCGCGGGCATCATGGATGGTGTAAGGAGCGCCATCGACGCCCTCTACAAGAAGCTGCGTTTCGGCCGGGTTGGGATAGACGCGCAGGTCCGTGACCTCCGCATCGTTCACAGCAGTGCTGATGTCCGGATCGAAACGCCAGGTGTGTGACAAAACAGGCGCCTGTCCGTTACCGCCCACGATGAAGGCTTCCACACCCGTGCTG
>JBGTAJ010000220.1:0-3637 GCA_041749915.1 Flavobacteriales bacterium | reverse complement strand
GATGTCCACGATGCGCTGCCGCACGATGGTGAGCGGATGAAGGCTGCCGGTGGCGCCGGTGAGGGCCGGGGCGCTCAGGTCGAGCACGGGGCCACTGGCGCTGCCGGTGTTCTCCAGACCTCCCTTCAACTCGTCAAGGCGCTGCTGGGCCAGTTGTTTCAACTGGTTCATGCGCTGGCCCAAGGCACGTTTCTCCTCGGCGGCCACCTGCTTGAACTCCTCGAACAGGGTGGTCACCGTGCCGTTGCGGCCCAGCATGGCCACGCGGAACTGCTCCACCTCATCGGCGGTGCGGGCCTGTGCGCTCTTCAGTTCGGCCTCCACGGCGCTTACACGTTCCAGGAGGCTCATGGGCGTACGCGGATGAACATGCGGATATCCTTCAACGGTCGATCACTGGCATCGCAGGCCTGTGCCGCCAAGGCATCCAGGACCTCCAGGCCGTCCACCACTTCGCCGAAAACGGTGTAGCCTCCGTCCAGGTGTGGAGCCCCACCCTCGGTGGCATACAGTTGTTTCTGCTCTTCCGTGTACGTGACCGGGTTGCCCATCCGAGCACTGCGCTGGGCCAGCAGGTCCAGTTCATTCGGCTGGAAGGGCTTGCCCAGTACGATGTAGAACTGGCTTCCGCTGGTGCGTTCATCCGGACCAGTGTGATCGTCCGCCCGGACCGCGGCCAGGGCACCTTTCTTATGGATCAGGCCCGGTACGACCTCTGCGGGAAGGGTATAGCCCGGACCTCCCTGGCCCAGCACCGTCTGCGGTCCCGCGGTCCGGCTCCCGGGGTCACCGCCCTGTACCATCAGCTGGGGGATGATGCGGTGGAACAGCAGGCTGTCATACGCCCCGTCGTTGGCCAGCTTCAGGAAGTTGTCCCGGTGCAGCGGGGTCTCATTGTACAGCGCCACCACCATGGTCCCCAGGTCGGTGCGGATCTCCACCAAACGTTGACGTTCCTTACCGACCTCCTGCCCAAAGGCCGAGGTCATCAGGGCCAGGCCGCACAGCAGGGTGGCGACCCTGTTCATCACGCGTTGCCCGGACATCGGGCAGTTCATTACATTTGACATCCTGGAAGCCCCGCTGAACAGGGCCATCAAAAGTAACCCAATGCGCACTCCCACGTTCCCCCGCGTTCTTACCAGCGCTCTCGTGGTGGCCTTTCTGGCGCCCTTCATGTCCTCCTGCAACAAGGAGGAACCCACGATCGCTGTGGTCGTCGTCCAGTATGAGGACGGCACACCCGTGGTAGGTGCCAACGTGAAGCTCTTCGCCGACCCCTCCTTCCCGTTGGGTGACCCCAACCGCCTGGACAAGGAGAACTCCACCGATGCGGCCGGACGCGCGGAGTTCGATTACACCGACTTCTACGAGCAGGGCCAGAGCGGCTTTGCGGTGCTCGATATCCTGGCCACCAAGGACACGCTGCTGGGCGAAGGCATCATCAAGATCATCGAGGAGGAGACCGCCGAGGAGATCGTGGTCCTGCTTCCGATCGAATGATCGGCACCCTCGTGCCTCAGTCCTCGAAATAGCTCAGTACCGCTTCCTTCATCAGGCGTTCCTGATCCTCCGGCCCCAGTGCAGGCAGGTCCTTCACGCGCTCGAAGTGAGGCCAACCATCGGCATCCCTGCCCAGCTCGGCATAGTAACCGTAGGGCCGCAGCACCACGCAGATGGCGATGTGCATCAGCGCCACCTTCTCGTCCTTCTTGAACTCGCGTGCATGCTGGCCCAGTTCCTGAACGCCGATCAGGAAGAGGATGCCGTTGAGGTCCAGCGTGCCGGCGTCAAAGTGCTTGGAGATCCTGGTCACGAGGTCGCGCCAGCGTTTTTCGAATGCGAGGTCCAAAATTCAGGGAGGATCTGAGGGGTGGTTGAACGACCAAGGTCGGGCATGGGGCCCGGTCCGTTGTTCGGGGTGCGAAGTTCGGTGTTCGCTCTTTCACCACTTTCCCCCTTCTTTGCAGGCGACATGAACTGGCTCGACTGGCTTCTTCTCGGGATCCTCGCTTGGGCCGCGATCCAGGGTTTTCAGCGTGGCTTCATCATCGAGCTCGCTTCCCTGGTGGCGTTGGTGGTGGGGATCTGGGCTGCGGTGCATTTCAGCGACCGCTTCGCCGCCGCAGTGGGCATCGATGCGGAGAACACCGCACTGGCCTTCCTGCTCACATTTCTCGCCGTGCTGCTCGTGGTGCATCTCCTGGCCCGCTTCCTCACCACGCTCATCGACATCGCGCAATTGGGCGTTCCCAACAAGTTGGCGGGCATCGTGTTCGGCATGCTGCGATCGGCCTTCAGCCTCAGTGTGGCGCTGAACCTGCTGGTGGGCTACAGTGAAGGTGCCATGCCTGCGGAACCTGTCCGGGAAGGATCCCGGACCTACGCGCCCCTGCGCGCCTTTGCTCCGCTGATCGTCCCGGTGCTGGGCGAGACGAAGTGGGTGAAGGATGCCGTGGATGCCGTGAAGCGCGAGGTGGAGGACCTCTCCAGTGACGTCCAGGAAGAGCGGCGCTGAACGAATTCGTCGTCGCCTGACCTCAACGAGGCCTCGAGGTCCACACACAAGAGAAGCGGAACAAGTGATCAGGCGGACATCAAGGTCGCCCTGCGTACCTGGAACGAAACGTACAGGATGCTGACACCACTTGCCATGGCCACCAGAACAGTGAGCCAGCTGGTCCAGGGCAGCAGGCCGGTCCGGTGAAGGACGTAGACCAAGGTCCCGGCCATGTAAAGCAGCCGGAATATCTCCATGGGCAATGCCCAGCTGCGCGCCTGCAGCAGGCCTCCCCATGCGGTGATCATGGCGAAGAGCCCTGCGGAGAGCACGATGCGGTCCACCGCGCTCAACGGCCAGGCCATGTTGATGGTGGCATACATGTAGCCCAGGCCGAGCAGCACCTGGGCCACGAGGTAGCCGATCAGGCCGGGGTAGGGGATGCTCGTGTACTTCACCGGTTGGTCCAGACCATAGCCGATCACGGTGGGTGCCGGTGCATCGCTCACATCAGCAGGCCTCCATCCCGTGGGCATGAACCAGATCCGCAGCTTATCCCGCCAGCTCCGGGTGTGCCAGGCATCGCTCCAGAGCTGTCGCCAATACTGGAAGTTGATGAAGATGGGGTCCCACGTGCGCGGCGGGTGGGTGATGCCGTAGCACACCTCCTCGCGCTCTTCCGCAAAACTGCCGAACAGCTTGTCCCATATGATCAGGAACTCGGAGTAGTTCTTGTCGATGTACTGTGGGTTCACGCCGTGGTGCACACGGTGATGACTGGGGGTCACAAAGATCCGCTCCACCCATCCCAGGCGACCGATCAGCCGGGTATGATGCCAGTACGCCAACAGGAGATGTACGGCGGCTACGGCGTATACCTGCTCTGGCGAGAACCCGATGAGGACCAGTACCCAGTCGAAGAACAGGAACTGGAAGATGCGCTGGGTGAAGCTCGCGCGGATGCCCACGGAAAGATTCATTTCCTCACTGCTGTGATGCGGCATGTGCGCGGCCCAGAACACGTTCACCCGGTGGCCCGTGCGATGGAACCAGTAGAACACGAAGTCGGAGATGATCAACAGCCCCAGCATGCTGTACCACGTGGTGGGCACCTGCCAGGGGGCGAACTGGTACAGC
>JBGTAJ010000219.1:0-3602 GCA_041749915.1 Flavobacteriales bacterium | reverse complement strand
GATGTCCACGATGCGCTGCCGCACGATGGTGAGCGGATGAAGGCTGCCGGTGGCGCCGGTGAGGGCCGGGGCGCTCAGGTCGAGCACGGGGCCACTGGCGCTGCCGGTGTTCTCCAGACCTCCCTTCAACTCGTCAAGGCGTTGTTGGGCCAGTTGTTTCAACTGGTTCATGCGCTGGCCGAGGGCACGTTTCTCCTCGGCGGCCACCTGCTTGAACTCCTCGAACAGGGTGGTCACCGTGCCGTTGCGGCCCAGCATCGCCACGCGGAACTGCTCCACCTCATCGGCGGTGCGGGCCTGGGCGCTCTTCAGTTCGGCCTCCACGGCGCTTACACGTTCCAGGAGGCTCATGGGCGTACGCGGATGAACATGCGGATATCCTTCAACGGTCGATCGCTGGCATCACAGGCCTGTGCGGCCAAGGCATCCAGGACCTCCAGGCCGTCCACCACTTCGCCGAAAACGGTGTAGCCTCCGTCCAGGTGAGGAGCGCCGCCCTCGGTGGCATACAGTTGTTTCTGCTCTTCCGTGTAGGTGACCGGGTTGCCCATCCGAGCGCTGCGCTGGGCCAGCAGGTCCAGTTCATTCGGTTGGAAGGGCTTGCCCAGTATGATGTAGAACTGGCTGCCGCTGGTGCGCTCATCCGGACCTGTGTGATCGTCAGCCCGGACGGCGGCCAAGGCACCTTTCTTATGGATCAGGCCCGGTACGACCTCCGCGGGAAGGGAATAGCCCGGACCTCCCTGGCCCAGCACCGTCTGCGGTCCTGCGGTCCTGCTTTCGGGGTCACCGCCCTGTGCCATCAGCTGGGGGATGATACGGTGGAACAGCAGGCTGTCGTAAGCCCCGTCGTTGGCCAGCTTCAGGAAGTTGTCGCGGTGCACCGGGGTCTCGTTGTACAGCGCCACCACCAGCGTCCCCAGGTCGGTGCGGATCTCCACCAGACGTTGACGTTCCTGCCCGAAGGCCGAGGTCATGAGGGTCAGGCCGCACAGCAGGCTGGCCACCCTGTTCATCACGCGTTGCCCGGACATCGGGCAGTTCATTACATTTGACATCCTAGAGGCCCCGCTGAACAGGGCCATCAAAAGTAACCCAATGCGCACTCCCACGTTCCCCCGCGTTCTTACTAGCGCTTTCGTGGTGGCCCTTCTGGCGCCCTTCATGTCCTCCTGCAACAAGGAGGAGCCCACGATCGGTGTGGTCATCGTCAAGTACGAGGACGGCACACCTGTGGCTGGAGCGACCGTGAAGCTCTTCGCCGACCCGTCATTCCCACTGGGAGATCCCAACCGATTGGACAAGGAGACCTCCACCGATGCGGCCGGACGCGCGGAGTTCGATTACACCGACTTCTACGAGCAGGGCCAGAGCGGTTTTGCGGTGCTCGACATCCTGGCCACCAGGGACACGCTACTGGGTGAGGGCATCATCAAGATCATCGAGGAGGAGACCGCCGAGGAGATCGTGATCCTGCTCCCGATCGAATGATCGGCGAGGTGCCGGTTCATTCCTCGAAATAGCTCAGCACCGCTTCCTTCATCAGGCGTTCCTGATCCTCCGGCCCCAGTGCGGGCAGGTCCTTCACGCGTTCGAAGTGCGGCCAGCCATCGGCATCCCTGCCCAGCTCGGCATAGTAACCGTAGGGCCGCAGCACCACGCATATGGCGATGTGCATCAGTGCCACCTTCTCGTCCTTCTTGAACTCGCGCGCATGCTGGCCCAGTTCCTGAACGCCGATCAGGAAGAGGATGCCATTGAGGTCCAGCGTGCCGGCGTCAAAGTGCTTGGAAAGCTTGGTCACGAGGTCGCGCCAGCGTTTTTCGAATGCGAGGTCCAAAATTCAAGGAGGATCTGAGGGGTGGTTGAACGACCACGGTCGGGCGTGGGGCCCTGTCCGTTGTTCGGGGTGCGAAGTTCGGTGTTCGTGCTTTCACCACTTTCCCCCTTCTTTGCAGGCGACATGAACTGGCTCGATTGGCTTCTTCTCGGTATCCTCGCCTGGGCCGCGATCCAGGGTTTTCAGCGCGGCTTCATCATCGAGCTCGCTTCCCTGGTGGCGCTGGTGGCGGGGATCTGGGCTGCGGTGCATTTCAGCGACCGCTTCGCTGCCGCAGTGGGCATCGATGCCGAGAACACCGCACTGGCCTTCCTGCTCACCTTCCTGGCCGTGCTGCTCGTGGTGCATCTCCTGGCCCGCTTCCTCACCACGCTCATCGACATCGCCCAATTGGGCGTTCCAAACAAGTTGGCGGGCATCGTGTTCGGCATGCTGCGATCGGCCTTCAGCCTCAGTGTGGCGCTGAACCTGCTGGTGGGCTACAGTGAAGGCGCCATGCCTGCCGAACCCGTCCGGGAAGGGTCCAAGGTCTACGCGCCCCTGCGCGCCTTTGCTCCGCTGATCGTTCCGGTGCTGGGCGAGACGAAGTGGGTGAAGGATGCCGTGGACGCCGTGAAGCGCGAGGTGGAGGACCTATCCAAGGAGGTCCAGGAAGATCGGCGCTGAATTATTCGATCTCGCCTGACCTCTTCGTGATCGCAACGTCTGTGATCATGCGGACATCAAGGTCGCCCTGCGTACCTGGAACGAGACGTACAGCATGCTGACACCACTTGCCATGGCCACCAGAACAGTGAGCCAGCTGGTCCAGGGCAGCAGGCCGGTCCGGTGCAGCACATAGACCAAGGTCCCGGCCATGTAAAGCAGCCGGAAGATCTCCATGGGCAATGCCCAGCTGCGCGCCTGCAGCAGGCCTCCCCATGCGGTGATCATGGCGAAGAGTCCTGCGGAGAGCACGACGCGGTCCACCGCGCTCAATGGCCACGCCATGTTGATGGTGACGTACATGTAGCCCAGGCCGAGCAGCACCTGGACCACGAGGTAGCCGATCAGGCCGGGGTAGGGGGTGCTCGTGTATTTCACCTGTTGGTCCAGGCCGTAGCCGATCGCGGTGGGTGCCGGTGCATCGCTCACATCAGCAGGCCTCCATCCCGTGGGCATGAACCAGATCCGCAGCTTGTCCCGCCAGCTCCGGGTGTTCCAGGCATCGCTCCAAAGCTGTCGCCAATACTGGAAGTTGATGAAGATGGGGTCCCATGTGCGCGGCGGGTGGGTGATGCCGTAGCACACCTCCTCGCGCTCTTCCGCATAACTGCCGAACAGCTTGTCCCAGATGATCAGGAACTCGGAGTAGTTCTTGTCGATGTACTGTGGGTTCACACCGTGGTGCACACGGTGATGACTGGGGGTCACAAAGATCCGCTCCACCCATCCCAGGCGACCGATCAGCCGGGTATGATGCCAGTACGCCAACAGGAGATGTACGGCGGCCACGGCGTAGACCTGCTCTGGCGAGAAACCGATGAGGACCAGCACCCAGTCAAAGAACAGGAACTGGAAAATGCGCTGTGTGAAGCTCGCGCGGATGCCCACGGAAAGGTTCATCTCTTCGCTGCTGTGGTGCGGCATGTGCGCGGCCCAGAACACGTTCACCCGGTGGCCCGTGCGATGGAACCAGTAGAACACGAAGTCGGAGATGATCAACAGCCCCAGCATGCTGTACCACGTGGTGGGCACCTGCCAGGGGGCGAACTGGTACAGC
>JBGTAJ010000218.1:0-6862 GCA_041749915.1 Flavobacteriales bacterium | reverse complement strand
CACCAGCACCACGGGCGCGGGCAACGTGCCGGCCGTGCTGGCGCGCGAGGCGCTCAATGATCGCGGACGCATCATCCTGGACGATGGCCGAACCTTCAGTTATCCCGATCCGCCACCGTTGATCGGTGCGGAGGGCACCTTGCGCACGGGCAGCACCATCACCGACCTCACCGCCGTGCTTCACTACGCCTTCGATGAGTACCGGCTGCATCCGGTGGGAGCGGTGCCCATCATCCACGACCCACGTCCCGAAGTGCCTGCGGTGGGCGGCTCGGTGCGCGTGGCCTCACTGAACGTGCTGAACTACTTCACCACGCTGGGCGTGTGGGGTGCGGCCACCACGGCGGAACGGCAGCGCCAGCGCACCAAGCTCGTGGCCGCGCTGCAGGCCGTGGATGCCGATGCCGTGGTGCTCTGCGAACTGGAGAACAACGATGTGGCCTGGGCCGATCTGCTTGCGGCGGTGAATGCGGCCATGGGACCCGGCACCTACCAGGCCCTGGAGGAGGACGCCTTCGGCAGCGGCGGCACCAAGTCGGTGATCTTCTACAAGCCGGCCGTGCTCAGTGCGACCGGTCCCCTGTACGAGCTGAGCACCTTCACCTTCCAGCGCCCGCACCTCACGCAGGCCTTCACGGTGAACGCCTCCGGTGGCCGTTTCCTGCTCAGCAGCATGCACCTGCGCAGCAAGCTCTGCGACAATGCCACGGGCAACGACCAGGACCAGGGCGATGGTCAGGGCTGTTTCAATGCGCTGCGGCGCACCCAGGCACAGGAGCTGGTGGCGTTCTGGGCTGGCATCCGCAACAGCACGGGCATCGCGGCACAGGTGGTGGTGGGCGACATGAACGCCTATGCGCAGGAGGATCCGTTGGATGTGTTCCGCGCAGCCGGGCTGTCCACCATGCTGGATGAGGAGGGCCACAGCTACCGTTTCGGGGGCACCTTCGGTGCGTTGGACCATGTGTTGGCCACCGACGCGATGGCCTCGGTGATGAGCGCCGCCGCCGTGTGGCACATCAATAGTGATGAGCCCGCCCAGCTGGATTACCAGGAGGACAACCTGGCCTACTACCAGCCCAATGCCTTCCGCTGCAGCGACCATGACATGCTGGTGCTGGGGTTGGAGGCGGATGACCTGAACGTCGGGGTGGATGAGCGTGCGCCATCCCAGGGCCTTCAGGCGCGAGTGGATGTGGACAACCGCCACGTTCTGTGGACCGGAGGTACCGAGCCCTTGCTGGAACTGCACCTGATGGATGTGCAGGGACGGCTGCTGCTGCGGCACACCGGCACGGCGTCTACCGAGCTGCGGATGGACCTTTCCGGCCTGCCGGCAGGGGTCTACCTGTGGCGCTGTGCCCTCGCACACGGCCCTGTGGCGCATGGTGCCCTGGGATTGCCCTAGGCATGCGGATCAGCTGAAAGTGTACCTTCACCTCCCCGTGTTGGCCCTCAGGCACCGTAGCACGGTCCTTGCACGTCATACTCCCAACCAACCATCTTCCCATGCGCACTTTCGCACTTCTCGCCACCGCCCTGTTCTTCACCTTCCAGACCGCCCAGGCACAATCCACCACGGCTGCTGCCGCCACGGTGCAGACGCCCCAAAAGGATGAGGTGCGCACCCTGTCCGGCCAACTGAAGGAGAGCCTGGGCACCATGCAGCAACTAAGCCTTTCGAACAACAAGCAACTGCAGGTGGCCACCGGCGCGGAGCAGGAGCGTCTGGGCGCCCTGCGTACCGAGATCGCCGGCATGCTGACCCGCCTGGAGCAGTCCCTGACCAGCGTGAACAGCGCCAGCACGGAGGCCTTCCCGGCCGCCAAGGCAGAAGCCCTCACCACCATGCAGGAGGCCACCGAGCTCGCCGCCAAGGTGAAGGGTGGGGCCAAGTAGGTCCACCATCACAACGAACTGAAAAGGCCTCCGTCCATTGGGCGGAGGCCTTTTTGCGTGGTCTCGTGGGAAAGGGGTGCGCGCTCAGCGCCAGCGGGCCAGGTACTTGTCCTCCTGCTCGCGCATGGCGGCCTTCTTGGCCTTGGTCTTGTCGCCATGGCCCAGCAGGTGCAGCAGGCCGTGCACCATCACCCGGCGCAGCTCGTGCTGGGCGGGTATCCCCAGTTCGGCGGCGTTCTCCTTGATGCGCTCATAGCTCATCAGGATGTCACCGCTCACCCCCGTGCCCGTCTGGCCATCGAAGGTGATCACGTCGGTGTACTCATCATGGCCGAGGTAGCGCTGGTTGTAGGCCAGGAGCGCATCGTCGCTCATCAGCACATAGTTCAGCTCGTTGATGCTGTGCCCATGGTCGCGGGCCACGGCCTGCAGCCAGCGGCGCAACTGCTCACGGTCGCGGAAGGCGTTGGGTACCTCCTCGGCCTTGAACGCGATGATGGGCATGTGTCCGGAGATTATTCCTGCACGGGTTGCAGGCTGAAGGCCATGGCCACCGTGGCACCGTGGTCGGTGAACTCCACGCTGTCGGCCAGGGCGCGCATCAGGAACACACCTCGACCGTGGGGTTTCTCCAGGTTCTGCGGGTCGGTGGGGTCGGGCAGGTGTTCGTAGTCGAAGCCCGGGCCCTGGTCCTGCACCAGGAAGATGATGCGGCCGTCCTTCACCTCGTAGCCGAGGGTCACCGTCTTGTTGGGGTCCAGTCGGTTGCCGTGGTGGATCGCGTTGTTCACCGCCTCGGTGAGGGCGATGAGGATGTTGCCGTAATGGCTCTCGTGCACATTGTGCTTGGAGCAGGCCTCATCGATCAACTTCTCGGCCAGGGCGATGTTCTCGGCCTTCGCGGGGAAGTCGATGCGTTGGGTGAATTCCATCTCTTCGGTCAAGGCTCCCATGGGCGGTTCAGGGTCGGTCAAATGTACCGAAATACGCATTGACGCGATCGCGGTAGTAGGGCTTCAATCCCGGGGGCACTGTTCGTAACAGTTCGGCCTCGCGCGCCCGCTGGCGCTGGTGGTCGAAATAACGGGCAGGGTCGGGGGGCGGCATGTCGCGCCCCTCGTTGCTGGTGCGCTTCTGGTCCAGCTCGCGCTCGCGCTCGGCCTTTTCGTGCTCCAGCAGGCGGGTCATGATGTCCTGTTGGCGGCGCATCGTCTCGGGCGTGATGTTCTTGTTCACGATGTCGCGCTCGTTCTTCTCCATCTCCTCAGCCAGCTTGTTGATGCCGTTGCCGGCACCGCTGCCGTCCTTGTTCAGTTCCTGCCCCAGCTTCTGCATCTCCTTGCGGATGGCGGCCTGCTGCGCCGCGAGGTTGGCCAGCTGCTGGCTCATGCCGGGCATGCCCATCCCGCCGGGGTTCTGCTGCCCGGGTTTCTCGCCGGGCTTCTTGCCCTTCTCCATGCCCTTGCGCATCTCCTCCAGCTGCTTCTGCAGGGCCTCCTGCTGGGCCTTCATCTTGGCCATGCTGGGTTTCTTGCCCTGGCCGCTGCCGGTACCTCCGGGTTTCTTGCAGTTGCCGCTTCCAGGCATGCTCTGTGCCATCTGCTGCTGCATCTGTTGCAGGGCCTCGTCCAGCAGCAGGGCCAGGTTGTTCAGGCTGGTCATGGCGTGCTGCTGTTTGTCGGCGGCCATGGGCTTGAAGCGTTCGTTGGCGCGCGCTTCGCCCAGTAGTCGGGTGGCCTCGTCCATGTTGCCGTTCACGGCGGTCATCTCCCGGTTCACGATGGCCTCCAACTGGGGCACGCGCTTGCTCAGGGCATAGAGGCTGTCCTCGATCACCTTGGCATCGTCGCGCAGCTTGCGCTGGGTGCGGCCGTGGGTCACGAAACGCGGGTCGCGCACATTGGTGCTGCCCAGGTCCTCCATCAGGGCCTCCTGCTCAAAGCTCAGGTGCACGATGTTCTCCAGCAGTTGGCGCAGGGCATCCATATCCTCCTCCTGCTGCTCCTGTTCGTTGCTCTGCATGGCGCTCTGCATCTGGAAGGCCAGCTGCTCCATCTGCTCGGCGGCCTTCTTCTGGCTCTCACCGGCCTTCTGGTTCTGCTTCTTCTCCAGCTGGTCGCTGCTCTTCTCCTGCTCGTCCTGGATCTGCTGCTCCTGCTCGTCGGTCTTCGGCAGGTCCATGGGGGTCTCCAGTTCCTCGTTCTTCTTCTCCAGCTCGTCCAATTCCTTGCGGAGCTCCTCCATCTCCTTGTTCAGCTCCTCCTGCTCCTTCTTCAGTTCCTCCTGGTCGGCCTTGTCCTCCTGGGTCTTTTCAGACAGCTCCTCCTGCTTCTTCGCCAGGTCCTCCAGTTGCTTGGCGATGTCCTCGGCCTTCTGCTCCACATCCAGGCGCTTCAGCTGTTCCAGCGCACGGTCCAGCTCCTTTTCGATGTCCTGCTGGTCCATCTTCATCTCCTGCAACTGCTCCTGCAGCTGCTCCTTGTCCAGCTTCTCCATCAGCTCCTGCACCTTGCGGTACAGTTCCTTCATCTCCTCGCTCAGCACGTTCTCGAAGAGCTCCTGCACCTGCTTCTGCTTCTCCAGCAGGCGCTCGTCCTGCGGGCGGAATTCCTGCTGGCGCTGCTGGTCCTCGCGCAGCTGCTGGGTGTTCTGCTCGATGCGCTCCTGCAGTTCCTGCTGGCGCTGCATCACGTTCTCCAGCTTCTGCTTGTCCTGCCAGCTCACCTCCTTCTTGTCCAGCAGGTCTCGGCGCAGCTTGTCCAGTTCCTTCTGCAGGTCCTGGGCCTCGCGGATGTTCTCCTTCAGGTCGCTCTTCAGCGCCTCGCTCTGCTGCTCCTGCTGCCGGGCCAGCTCCTTCAGGGTGGGTGCCTCGAAGACCTGCGGTGTGCTCCGCGCGCTCTTGCTGCCGTTCACCCCGTCGTTGTCCCACACTTCGAACCAGTGCTCCACCCGGTCGCCGGGGTTGATGGTGAACCCGTAGAGCTCCCAGCTGTGGAAGAACTCCTGGCGCGTCTGCCGGGGGTCCACGGACAGTTCGGTGGTGCCGCTGCGCAGTTCAGGCGCCACGCTGTCCCCGCCGCTCACGAAGCGGTAGTGGAATAGCAGGCGTTTGAAACCGTGGTCATCGCCCACCTCACCGCGGTAGAAGAGGCGCTTCAGGGCGCTGCTGTCCGTGCGGGTCTCCACCTGGATGGTGGGGTGCAGGTCGGGCACCACCTCCAGGCGGTACTGTAGCGCGGTGGCCGCGGCGCGCTCACCGGCGTGCGGGGCCATGCGGTAGGTGCGGCTCTGCATCAGTCGGCGGCTGCCGTTGAAGGTGCTGTTGCCCGCGTCGGTGCTGGTGGGACGCAGGGCGTAGGTGGTGTCGTCAAAGGCCAGGTCCAGGCGGTCGGCGCTGCGGGCGCGGATGGTCCAGGTGACCTTGGTGCCGGCCGGGACGGTGAGGTCGCCGCTGTTCTCCACGGTGCTGTTGGGAAGGCCCAGGTAGGCGGGGTGCTCCAGCTGCATGCGCAGGTCCAGCAGCAGCGGGTTGGCCACGGTGCTCAGGGTGTAGGGCGTGCTGCGGAAACCCTCGGCGGTGAAGGTGAAGGCGATGGCCTCCTGCACGTTGCGGAAGCGGTGGGTGAAGTGGGTGGCGTCCTTCTTCACCAAGGGGATCCGCTGGCCGTCCACCTCCAGGTCCACCTGCTGCGGGATCACCGCGCCCTGCATTTCCAGCACCACTTCGAAGTCCTGCTGCTCGGGCACCTCCAGGCTGTCGTTCAGCAGCACGAAACGGAAGGGGGCCTCGGGCACGAATTCGCTGCGGTGGTCCAGAAGGCGCTGGGTGGGTCCGGTGATGAGGCTGGGGGCCGCGAACAGCAGCACCAGCAGCAGGGCCAGCGGTGGCAGGGCGAAGCGCAGGTAGCGCGTGTTGCGGCGCAGGTCGATGGCGTTGGCGAAGGGCACCGGGCTCAGCTCCCGGCTGCGCTGGGCGATGGCCGCCTCGATCAGGTCGCGCTGCTCGGGCCGTGCCGTGGCCATGTCCTGCAGCTGCAGGGTGTTCAGCAGTTTGTCCTGCACCTCGGTGAAGTGGGTGCCCACGATGCGGGCCGCTTCGGCATGGCCGATCACCGCTCCCAAGCGGTAGCGTTTGATCAGGGGCAGCGCCACGAAACGCGCCAGGATCAGGACCATGGCGCCCAGCGTGCCCCAGAACAGGACGGTGCGCACACCCGTGCCGAAGTGGCCCAGATGCTCCAGCAGGGCCGTACCCAGGAACACGCCCACCAGCAGGCCCACGCTGTACAGCGCGCCCCGGATGGCCTGGTCCGCGTAGTACTTGCGGATGAAGCCATCGAGCTTGGCGATCAGGTGTTCGTAGTCACTGTGCATGTTCAGGGTCACCGCTCAACGCGGAAAGGGCGTTGCTTGTTGCCGAACAAAGCTACGGTGCGCGGATGCCCCACACCGCAGCGGTACACGGAGCGGTGCCTTCCGGTTCATCAGCGGCACCTATTCCACCACCACCCGGGCCATGCGTTGGCCGCTGCCGTCCTGCACCTGCAGCACGTAGCTGCCCGAAGGCAGGGTCAGGTCGAACATTGCCTGCAGGCGGCCACCACGGGCACTCTCCTGGCGCTGGTGCACCACACGCCCGCCCAGGTCCATGATCTCCAGCAGCACAGGTCCGTCAGCAAGTCCGGCCGCGACCACGGTGAAGGGACCGGCGGTGGGGTTGGGGTACAGGCCCAGGTTCACGCTGGTCCCGCTCGGGCCGCTTACGCCAAGGGTGCTCAACAGGTATTCGTTCACCACCACACAGCCGTTGATGTCCGTCACCGTCACGGTGTAGAGGCCATCGCCGAGGGTGAACACGAAGGCATCGTTGCCGCCGATGGCAAGGCCCTGGTGGGTCCAGGCGTAGCTGGCAAAGCCGCTGGGCACGAAGAGCACGTTGCCGTTCTGGCTGATCGTGACCTCC
>JBGTAJ010000217.1:0-12113 GCA_041749915.1 Flavobacteriales bacterium | reverse complement strand
GATCATCACCCAGTTCCTGAAGCGGCAGGTCTTCGATGGTCATGATCGTCCGGCGATGTTCCGCACCGAGCTGGGTGAGATGGACTGGGTGTCGGGTCTGGAGCTCAACAACCACTTCAGCTTTCCCAGTGGCCATTCCACGGCGGCTTTGGCGATGTGTTTCGCTCTGGCGGTCATCATCGGCAAGCCGCGTTGGTCCTGGGTCATGATCACCCTTGCCGGGCTGTTGGCCTTTTCGCGGGTCTACCTGTCCCAGCACTTCACTGAGGACATCCTCGCCGGTGCTGTGATCGGTACCTTGACCGCCTGGGCGGTGTATCGTTGGCTGTACATTTCAGCGTTCAGCGAACGTCCCTTCCTTGACCTAAGCATTGTCAAGCGGAAGCAATTAGGATGCGGGTAAGGGCGGCACGTTGAGGTGGCCACAGCTTGTGGTTTGAGCCTTGGTCCGGTCAGAAACCGTTGGCGTTCCTGCGGATCAGCATCACCTGCCCGCCCTGGGCTTCGAAGGCCCAGCCACACGCAACAAAACCGTCCTCCAGCGCCTGAAGCCCGATCAATCGCTCCGACCGCCCCAGGTCGAACACGCGTTCCCACAGAAATTGCCCCATCGGATCGAAGCGGAGGACCAACGCTTCGGATGAGGTGGTCGTGTAGCGTTCGCCGCTCAGAAGCAGATCGCCATTGGGCGCCACGTCCATCGCGAAGGCCCGACGGCCCTGGTCCGCGTCTCCATGCGCCCTCGTCCACAGGGTATCCCCGTTGAGCTCCACCTTGGCGAAGAACACATGTTCATTGCGTTGGCCCTGCGGGCCAATGGGGCCATAGCTCATGGAATGGCCCGCCACGATGAACGAGCCATCACCAGCAGGCACAATGCTCCGACCTTCCTCGTTGGCTGTTCCCCCGAGGAAATTCATCCATAACTGTTGCCCCTCCGATGTGTAGCGGGCATATACAAGGTCGGTGGTGCCGCCGAAATTGACGGTCCTTCCTGTCACCACACATCCTTGGTCGCCAGCCACCGCCACGGCATGGTATTCCCGATCGAGCGGCTCTTCCTCCACCACCTCCCAGAGCACTTCGCCAGCGGCCGAGAAGCGGACCAACAACGCATCGTGACCGGTACCATTGTTCTGCGTGCCGCACACCACCACACCGCCGTCCGCCATGGCCGCGGCACCCAGATAGAGCTGGTCCCCGACGCGCTCAGGTATGGTCGTCCACACCACCTCTCCGGACGCGTTCACGCGAATGAGCGCCCCATCATGTGTATGCATACCCGAACGGATGACACTGCCGAAGATGATCGCACCATCAGGGATGGCCGAAAGGGATCCTTGAAGGAAGGGTGTTCCCGGTAGGTCGATGACCTGTGTGGCCAGAGCCTGGCCTGAGCTGTTCCGACGGTACAGATAGGCTTGGAACTGCTGCTGTTCCGTGTTGAACTCGCGCGAAGCGACCCAGAACTCCGATCCCTGTTGGATCACACCCACACCATCCTGCGCACCGGTTCCACCGAAGCTGGTGACGAACCCTTGACCGGAAGTGGTGATATGAGTGGCAAGCAACGCCAGCCCTGCGACGAAAGGTCGTACCTGATGAAAGCTCTCCGCTGCATTCATGGTGATGAAGATAACGGGGCTCCTCGACATGTGGTCAGGAGGACCAGTGCTCCACGAACCTGCCTTCGGGGTCGTAGATCCCCGACTGCCTTTCGGGGTCGAAGCGGCGACCCTCGCGCGGGTCGTTCCCGACACCGGCCAGGTATTGCCAGTTGCCCCAGTTGCTGCACGGATCGTAGTCGATGAGCATACGCTCGAACCAGTAGGCACCCATACGCCAGTCGAGCCCCAGATCGTGCACCAGATAGCTGGCCACGTTCTGGCGTCCGCGGTTGCTCATCCAACCGGTGGCGGCCAGTTCCCGCATGTTGGCGTCGATGAATGCTTGACCGGTGCGTCCTTCACACCAAGCCTGAAAGCGGCGCGGATCATGATTCCCTTGGAATGGTCTGCGGGCTATACCCGCACGCTTGAAGAGGTCCGGGCCATGCTTCGCTGCGGTGAACTGGAAGAAGTCACGCCACAGAAGTTCAACGAAGAGCCAGTAGGTGCTTTCATTGGCGCCGTGCTCGGCCTCATAGCGTTTCACTTCGTCATAGATCTCCCGGGCGGATAGCGCACCGGACGCCAGCCAAGGGCTGAACTTGCTGCTGTAGTCCGCGCCCAACAGGCCATTGCGCGTTGTCTTGTAGGTGGATAGCGCCCGGGTGTCCCAGAGGTAGTGCTTCAGGCGTTGAAGACCTGCTGCCCTTCCACCCCTGAAAGCCAACACGCCGCGGGGATCGGCAGGGTAGGGAGCGGTCGGAAGCTCATCCTTAGTCAGCAGCCGTTCACCCCAGTATACCGGAGCAGGAATGGTCTCGGGTTCGGGCAACACATCGCGGACCGTACAGGATGGTTCCACCTTGGTCCGGAACGCGGTGAACACGTGCGGCAGCTTGTCTAAGGCGAAAGGAAGATCGCCAGGCAGCAGGAGCGTGTTGGGGGCGTGGAGCCGAAGGTCAAGTTCCGAGGCCACTGCGCGCTCCTGTTGCTGTTCCTCCCAGCCATAAAGCCGCTGGGCATGGATCACATCAGCTATCCACAAGGTGGCCACCTGCCGTAATACGCTTGCCGGATCCCCGAAACGCACGCTCAACGCGCTGCCTTTGGAACGCAGCGCTGACGCGAGGTTCAGGATGCCCTCGTGGATGAATCGGCGCCGAAAATGCCCGGATCGTTCGAACCCGAAGGGCGAAGGGCCGTGCTGCGCCGGATCGATGACGATCACAGGCAGCACTTCATCATGATCAGCCAAGGCCGCGGTCAGGGCCGTGTTGTCAACTAGGCGTTGGTCATTGCGGAACCAAAGGATGGCACGGCTCATCTGTGGTGGGTTTGCGGCACATGATCGACGACCTGGAGGGTCGAGGGTGCGAGAGCTTGTTAGAGTGTTTCCAGATCGGCCAGGATCTCATCACCCTTGTCCAGTAGGGCTTGGCGCGTGGAGGCCTCCATCTTCTCCCAGGTCCGGTACACCATGCCCACACGCATCATCGTTCCCGGACGTGCATCCGGGCTTTCGAGCCGTTCCCGGTTGCGGGCATGGAAGTGCCAGTACAGCGCATTGAACGGACAGGCCTTGGGTCCGGTGCGGTCCTTCACATCGTAATGACAGGTGCCGCAGTGGTGGCCCATCTTGTTGATGTATGCGCCACTGCTCACGTAGGGCTTTGTGCCCACGATGCCGCCATCGGCGAACTGGCTCATGCCGCGCGTGTTGGTGATCTCCACCCACTCGATGGCATCGATGTAGATGCCCAGATACCAGCGGTCCACCGCGTCAGGGTCCACACCGGCCAGCAGCGCGAAGTTGCCGGTGATCATCAGCCGCTGGATATGGTGCGCGTATGCGTTCTGCAGACTTCCGGTAATGGCATCCCGCAGACAGGACATCCTGGTCCTTCCGGTCCAGAACCACCCGGGTAGTGCGCGGTCGTTACCGAAGAAATTGCTCGTGGCGAAGTCCGGCATCTTCGCCCAGTAGATGCCCCTCATGTATTCGCGCCAGCCGATGATCTGGCGGATGAAGCCTTCGGCCTGGGCGATCGAAATGCGCCCGGGGTCGGCCTTCCACGCAGCTTCCACGGCCCGGCAGACCTCCAGGGGCGATAGCAACTTCACGTTCATGCTGAAGCTCAGGCGCGAATGGTACAGCGCCCATTGATCGGGCATCAAGGCATCCTGGTAGGTTCCGAAATGGGGGAGAAGATGGTCGCAGAAGTAGGAGAGCAGCTCCAGGCTTTCGGCCCGGTCCAGTGGCCATTGGAAATGCTCCGCGTCCACGGTTCCCATGGTCCGGGTGCCGCTTCGTTCCACCATATGAAGGAGCTCGCGAAGGTCATGGTCGAGAAGAAGTGGGAGCGGGGCCACATGCTGCTTCGGTGGCCTTCCGCGGTTCTCCTTGTCGAAGTTCCATTGTCCTCCCACAGGCTGTTCGCCGTTCATCAACAGTCCGGTGCGTTCGCGTATCACATGGTAGAATCGCTCCATCAGGAACTGCTTCTTCCCCTTGAACAAGACGGCCAGTTCGTCGCGTGCGGTGAGGAAGTGCTCCGTGTCGGCCACCTCCACATGGCGCCCGCATTCGGTTGCGAAGGACTTCAGCTGCTCATCCAGGCGGTATTCATCGGGCAGTTGGTAGCCGAAGCGGGTGGCCCCGTGCTCTTCCATGATCCAACGCAGGTTGTCGGGAATGCGCTGGGTGTTCCGCGGATGGTCCAAGGGTAGGTACAGAACGCAGTGGCCCGATCGTTCAAGGTGTTCCGCGAAGCGTCTCATGGATGCGAAGAATCCGAGCACCTTCTGGATATGGTGTGTGGCGTAGTCCGTTTCCTGACGGACCTCCATCAGTACGTAGAGCACCTCCGGGTCCGCACGTTGGAACCAACCATGTGCGGCATTCAGCTGATCACCAAGGATCAGGCGGATGCATCCTGCTTGGACGTGTTCCTTTGGCTTCGGCATCGCTCGCTACAGTACTTCACCTCCTCCCACACCTTCTCCCATTTGCGTCGCCATTGAAAGGGAAGCCCACACCTGGTGCAGGTCTTCGATGGCCGTTCAGAGGGAGGTCGGTGGCGGGGCACGGAACAGGAACACGCGTGCCGGATGAAAGTTCCCCGCTATGCGCAGGCCTTGCAACTGCCTTCCAGTTCCAAGTGGCTGTCCTTCAGCCTGAAGCCCTTGGGCACCTTCACTTGGGGCAGTGGCACGGCCTCCAAGCAATAGATACCCCCGCAATCCGTGCACCGGAAATGGGCATGAACATCATGGTGATGCCCTGAACTGCAGGTGGCGGCGCAGGAAGCATAGCGGGCCACACCATGGCCATCCATGACGCGGTGCGCCAGACCAGCCTCCTCAAAGGCCTGCAACACCCGGAAAAGTGTGACACGGTCCGCCTGGTCCGGAAGCGCGCGTTCCACATCACCCTGCGAAAGCGCCGTTTCGCTGCCATGCAGGAGATCCAGCACGGCGACCCGCGTGTCGGTGATCCGAAGGTGGTGTGCACGCAAGCGCTCGCGACTATCCATGAGGGCAAAGATAATTTAATGCAACCGTGTTGCAATTGTCGCGTCACGTCGCATATTTGCAACCGTGTTGCAGATATGCCCCGTTCCAACATCCACCCATAGCCCTGGCGCACATGAACTCCATTTCGAAGAACCTGCTCCTCCTCATCGCCCTCGGCGGCTCATTGGCAGCCTGCAAGAAGGATGAGGAAACGCCACCGTCCAACAATCCGCCCGTGAACGAGGAGGAGCTGATCACCACCCTGTTGCTCACCTTCACGGATCAGGAGATCCCGGCGGACGTGTACGAACTGCGTTTCACTGACGCGGATGGCGACGGTGGGATCGCTCCTGTTATCGTGGGTGATACGCTCCCAGCCAACCGGGCGTTCAACATGACCGTGCGTGTGTTGGATGAGAGCGGATCCACACCGGACGAGATCACCGAAGAGATCGAGGCGGAGGGTGAGGAGCACCAGTTCTTTTTCCAACCAACCGGAACCACCCTGCTCGTGAACTACGCGGACAGTGATGCCAACGGTTTGCCGGTGGGCCTGATCAACACGGCATCGACGGCGGCGCCAGGATCGGGCACAATGACCGTTACCCTCCGACACCTGCCGAACAAGACGGCAGCAGGGGTCAGCACGGGGGATATCACCAACGCAGGTGGTGAAACGGACATCGAGGTCGATTTTCCGGTGATCATCGACTAGTTCATTCACGAACAGGAGGGCGGCTGCGGGAGCCACAGGGGTTGAACGTCCTGTTGAACGGCTTCCGCAGCTGCCTGCCTTCGACCACCACTGCCTGAAGGTTCATCTGCTCGCACATCCCGCATCATGAGATCCCGCTCTTATCTGCTATCCAGTGACACCTGCGGCATGGTGAATTCAGCGCTTTGCATGGTACACTGCCTGGCCATGCCGGTCCTGGTCACCGTGGGTGCATCGTTTCTATCCCATCCTGCGGTGGAACTGGCGTTCATTGCGTTGGCAGGTTGGGCTGTCCATACTGCGATCGGTACCACCACGCCGGCCTACCTCAAGGTCCTGCTGTGGGGAATGTGGTCCCTTTTCAGCGCCTCCCTGCTGCTGGAGGATGTTCACGAGGTGTTCGGTTGGCTTGGGCTTGGTGCTTCCGCAGGACTGATCGCCGGTCATGTGCTTAATCTTCGTACTCGCATGCGGGTTGCGGAAGCAGCGTAACGGATGGCCCCATGGGGCGGCACCGATCATGGGCGGCCATGTCCACCATTGGCAGAACGAGTCCCGATCAAACGATGATGACACCTTCTGCCTGATCACCGAACATCTTCGACCTTCCCGCCTGGTGGCGATGACCGCTCAACCAGCAAAGCCAGGCATCAGCCTCGTGCCTGTCCTTGGGCGCAGGTGGGGGAAGGGCGAACATGCCGGCCATCAGGCGCATCGTGTGCGGCGGAATGACGCGTCCTGAAGGGATCTTCAGATAATCCCATTCCGATCGGATCAGCGCGGCCGGATAGACTTCGTGTACGGCTATTCCCCTGGTCCGCCAGCGTTCCATGAGCCTGATCGCGCGCGCCGTCAGACCACCGAGGAACATGGGGCTCATTCCCCCTGCCAGTCGATCGGCCCTCCGGAAGAAATGGTCATCACCCTTGCCGAAGTAGGCTGCGGGAAGGCTCAAGGGTGCGTCGATGTATACGGCGTCAGGTGCCATCTCCATCACTTGCTGTTCCAGCCAGGCATCACTGTCCTCGCCTTTGGCACATCGACGGAAGTGGAAGAGACCCTTCTCACGATGACAGATGACCGTGGTGCCTGCCGTACGCGCTCCGAAGTCGATCCCGATCAGTTCCATTGCCAGCTTAGTAACACCACAGCGTGCCCCGGTGTTCCATGCGTGAAGAACATTGCACGCTCAGGCTTTGGCCAGGCCGGCCATCAACTGCCGGGTGCTTGCCTCATCAAAGCTGGTCACGGGTTGCGCCCACATGCGCACGAGACGATCACCGAGCAGTTCGCGCGATGTGCGCTCCACATTGCTGAAGAGCAGCGCCTTGGTGAAACCACTGAGGTGGGTGAGGTGTCGGCGTTCAGGTCCGCCCCTTTCCCAAACAAGGTCCACGTGGTCCTCGATGGTATCGAACATCAGCAGGCCATGTTGGTCAAGGACCGCTGCCAGTTCGATCGCGTCCGATTCGGAAAGGGTCAGGAACGAGATGCAGATCATGGTGCGTTCAGCTTATGGTGTCGCGTTCAGAAGGTCAGCGACCTGGCTCCACAGGATGCCGGCATCCTTGTCGAGGACGAAATGTGCCTTGCGCAGTTTGGCCACCAGGTCGATCTGTTTGAGCTGACTGTCCAGCAGGGCCACCTCGCGTTGGTTCACCAGAAAGAGGGAGCTCTCGCCGGTCTGGAACCGCCGGTTCTCGCCGTTCAGCAAACGGCCATAGTTGGCCACCATGGAACTGCCCAGAAGCACCTGCTGTTCGGTCAGGTCAAGTTCGTTGCTCCGTCGGCCGATGGTGGTGCGTATCTGCTGCCGTTCGCGTTCCAGTTCCAGTTCGGTCTCGGTCTGCCGCAATCGCGCGAGTGAAAGGTCACCTCTTTCCTTGCGGAGAAGCAGGGGCATGGAGAACCCCACACCCCATTGACGGTCAGCCGGGTCCCACATGCTGCCGGGTTCGTTGGTCACCAGACCACCGTTGGCGAGGAAGGTGTAGTTCAGGTCCAGCTGGGGTTTCAGGTATTCGCCACGGAGTCGACGTTCCACATCCAATTGCTCCAGCTTCCCGGCCATCTCCAGCAGCTTGGGGTGTTCGCGCATGGCCTGTTCCATCAGGCTGTCAACGCTCTGTCCTTCGGCAGGGGGGGACAGGTCAAGCGTATCGGGCAGCACCTGGGGCGCTATCTCCAATGGGCGCAGGAAGGGATCCCACAGGTGATTGCTCAGGATGAGCGTGGCATTCCGGAAGGTCACCTCCGCATCCTGCAGGCGCATCTGCCGGTCCTGCACTTGAAGCAATGCCTCCAGCGTATCAATGGCAGGCCTGTCGCCACCCCGGAAGCTTCCCCGAATACCTTCGAGCCTCACTTCCGCCTGTACAACGGCCGCCCGCGCCACACCCAAGCGCTGATATGCCGCGATCCATTCCAGGTGATCGGTGAGGGTCGCGTAGAACACATCGTTCAGCAGTCGAAGCCGCTCGGCTTCGGCCATATCCTGGTAGGCCTGTGCCTTGCGAAGGTCCGCCCGTCGTTTGTCGATGAAGAGTCCCTGGCCCACGGGAACGGACACTCCTGCTTTCAGCAATCCCGCGTCGGGTGTGTCATCTGCTGGATCGAGAAATTCACCGCTGTTGTTCTGGAAGCCACCGAAAAGCTCGGCTCCGAACCAGGTGGGTATCTTCAGTCCCGCATCCAGAAGGGAGTAGTATTCCTTTTCGTCGAAGGTCTTCTCCGTGTAGCGGGCCACCGCCTTCGGGTCAAATGCACCACGTGCCGATCGCACGGCAGCGTCACCCATGTCGTTTCGCAGCATGGCCTGCCTGACTGCAGGATGATTGTCCGCGACGAGCTGCAACAAGGCCCTTCGGGTAAGCACCTGGCTGCTGTCCTGCTGGGCTTGCGCAGTGGCGAGGGCAAGGAGGATGGCAAGGAGCGCGAACGGCCTCATTTGTCAGCCTGTTTATCCAGACCCACACGCATGGGGTCTTGGTAGAGGTCAGGAGGGAAGCCGTTGAGCTGTCGCCAGAGCTCATACCAGATCTGCACATCCTTGAGCAAGGCCATGCCCACTGCGCCAGCACCCACGCGCAAGGCATCAGGCCAGGGCTTATCATCGGGGTCGGGACCGACGAGGATGCGGTATTTGCCATTTGGGCTGATGAGGTTGTCGATGGCCACCACCGTGCCTCCATAGGTACCGTAGCTGGTGTTGGGCCATCCGCTGAAGACGATGGCCGGCCACCCGTCGAACATGAAGCGCACCTTCTGCCCGGTATTGATCAGGGGCATGTCCATGGGCTGCACATAGAGTTCCACGGCGAGGTCAAAACGGGCGGGCATCACGCTGATCAAGGGTTCACCTTCCTTTACCAGTTCCCCCACACCGCTCTTCACCGCCCGAGTGATATAGCCTGTCTGGGGAGCTCGGATGATGTAGTTGCCTGCCCGGACCGTGTAGCTGGCCAGGTCCACCTGCATCTTGGTCACTTCAGCCTCAGTGGTGTACATCTGGCTCAAGCTGGCGTACTTCTCGCTTTCGGCCTTCGACAGTTTATCGCGGTAGTCATTGCGGATCCCGCCCAGGTCCAGTTCGGCGTTCAGCAATTCGTTCCTTGCATCAAGGAGCTTGTTCTCGGCATCGATCATGGTGGCGTTGGCGCGCTGTTCCTGCACCCGGCGCCGTTCCACTTCCACCATGCTGATGAGCCCTTCCGTGAACTGTTCCTCTCCGCGCTTGAGCTGGTCGCGTGCCACCTTCAGCTCGGTCCGTGCAGCCAACACGCGAATGCTGTCGCTCTCGACCCTCAACCGGCCTTGGAGGATCTTGTTGGCGGCCTGCTCCAGCTTGATGCGCATGGACTGTGAAAGGGCATCGATCTGTGCATCCAGGCTGTTGACCTTCTCCTGGTAGCTCTTCGATGTCAACTCCTTGGCCATGATCTGTTCCTGGGTTCTGTCCAGCAGTTGCGGATCGAAGTACTCCTGCTTCACTTCGCTGATGCGCAGGATGGTGTCACCCTTCTGCACCAGCTGTCCTTCCTGCACATACCATTGCTCGATCCGTCCGGGAATGACCGCATGGATCGTCTGCGGTCGTTGGTCCGGGCTCAGGCTGGTGAGCGTGCCCCTTGCGCGGATATTCTGCGTCCACGGCAGGAACAGGGCGCTCAGGAAGAACACCACAGCGATGGTCACGAGTTTCCCGAAGCGGCGGGCTGCATGCGCTTCACCTACCGTGTTCATGGCTGTGTAGGTGCCTTCATCCAGTTTTGGCGTGGCACACTCCGGGGCAGGGGAGATGTTCAACATGACCGTTCAGCGTGTGGGTCGATCGGTGATACGTCCTCCTTCCAGCTGCAAGACGCGTTTGAAGTGGCGCTGGAACAAGGGGTCGTTGCTCACGGCGATCAAGGTGAAGGGTGCATTGTCACCGGTCAGCAGTTCAAGGAGCACATTGTGTTCGTTGGCCGGCATGGGTAGTGCATCGTCCTCATAAAGCACCAGGCGTGGTCGTCCGGCAAGGCAGCGTGCAATGATGATACGTCGCACCAAACTTTGGGGCAGTCGTGAGCCCAGCGGGTCCAGCACGGTGAGCAGCCCATCCGGCAGGTCGCTGAGCATGGAAAGTAATCCGGTACGCTTCGAAGCCGCCCGGGCGTCATCCAGGCTGATCCATGGCCGCCCCATCATGATGTTCTCCAAGACGGTCCCACTGAAGATCTCCTCTTGGGTGAAGCTGTCGCCCATGGCGCTGCGCGCGTTCTCCAGTTCCAGACTTCGCAAACCGTGACCATCCAGCAGGATCGTACCATGGTCGGGTTCGACCAGTCCGGCTATCATATGCAGGAGCGTGCTCTTACCCGAGCCATTGGGACCGGCGATGCAGACCTTTTCGCCTGGTTTCAATACGAGGTCGATGCCGTTCAGTACGGATGACCCGCTCCAATGGCTCAGGAATCCCACCTGCCGAAGTTCCACGGCCATGGCCCCGCCTTCCTCCATCGTCACCGGAAGCCTCATACCCTCCTGCTTCTCCAGCGGAAGGTCGGTCACGTTGCCGATCTTCTCCAATGCCGTCAGCACATCGTAGATGGAATCCAGGCCCAGGATGATCTTCTCCACCGCGTTCAACAGCAGTATGATCACGATCTCGGCCGCCACGAACTGGCCGATGTTCATGCGCTCGTTCATGACCAGCAGTCCACCCAGGATCAATAGTACCAAGGTGACCACCGTTTTGAACACCACCATGGCCCAGTAATGACCGAGGAGGACGCGGAAATGGGATCGTCGGGCCTTGGTATATCGGGTGGCCAGTTCATCGGCGCGTTGCAGAGGGAGGGTGGTCTCACCTGCCAATTTGAAGGTGCTGTTGGACCGTCCGAGCTCCTCGAGCCAATAGGCTGTGGCATACTTATACTTCGATTCCTCCATGCTCGTCTCTAATCCGCGGGTCCCGGTGAAGCGATAGACCGCCCACAGCAAGGCGATCAGGAACATGGCGAAGGCGATGAAGAAGGGATGGTAAAAGGAGAGGAGAGTCAACCCAAGTATGATCTGCAGGGCGCTCACCGGAATGTCCAGTAGAACTTTGTCCAGTCCTTTCTGCACAGAGAAAGTGTCGAAGAAGCGGTTCACGAGTTCCGGCAGGTATCGCCCGTGCAGCTGGTCGGGCCGTATGTGCGGAAGGCGGAACGCGAACTCCAACGCCGATCTTACGAACAAGCGCTGTTTGATGTGTTCGCTCAACGTGATCTGCATCACCTGCATGGCCCCCGTGAAGGCCACGCCGATGGCAACGAACGCAATGAGCACGGCCCATGAGGTGGCCAACTGTCCGCCACTGATCAGGTTGATGATGGCCTGGATGCCGAGCGGAAGGGTGAGCGTGATCGTTCCACCGACGAGGGCGAAGAGATAGATGTAAATGATCTCCCTGCGATCAAGTCGGAGCAGTTCGAAGAGCCGCTTGAACGGCTTGGCGGCCTGTGGGGATCTCATCTTGCTGGGGCGTTGATGGTGGCGAACACCAAGGCCACGAACAGGTCGGGGATCTTGTTCCGGGCGTTCTTCTCGCTCAGTGCAGGAATGTGCTCGGCGAAGTACCGTTGCACCATCGATCCGTCCACGACATTACTTGCCATCAGTGAAGGGTAGGGGTGGTCGGCCCTGACGTCCATGATCAATTCACGCAGGCGGTCGCAGAGCCGTTTGAAGGAGCTGAAACATCCTTCCTTGTGTTCGCCGTCCACCTCTTTGGTCATATAAGCCTTGCCCGA
>JBGTAJ010000216.1:0-7835 GCA_041749915.1 Flavobacteriales bacterium | reverse complement strand
GATGCTGCCCGGCGTGGTGCCGGGCGGGTAGGGCCCCCAGATGGCGAAGTCGTAGTCATCGAGCGGGTCGAGCGGGTCGATGGTGAAGGCGATGTTGCCCGGGCTGGAGGGCGAGAACACGTACCAGGTGCCCTGTCGTTCGGCATTGCTCAGGCAGCCCATGTTGGCAGTGGTGAGGTCCACCACGTTGCCGGTGTTGGCGGGGTTGTTCGTGATGGCCTGGTTGCCGCAGACGGTGAGCGCGCCCACACAGTCCTCGGGCGGCGAGGGCGGCGGCACGCAGTTCACCGTGCCCGCATACACGATGCCCGCTGCCGGCGGAGTGCCCGAGCTGAAGAGGCCACCGGCACCCTGCATGCCCAGGCTGAAGGAGTTCTCACCCTGCCAGGCGCCCGAGGCGTTGTAGTTGAGCACCACCACGTCACCGATGTCCACACCGATGAGGATGGTGTTGGTGAAGGTGCCCACGGTGTAGTTCGTGTACGGCCCGCCGTTGATGCTCACGCCCACGAAGGAGGTTCCCCAGCCATCGCCGAAGCTGTCCTGCAGACTGAGGACGTAGATGCAGTCGCCGCTGGGCGGTGGCGGTGGCGTGGTGCAGGTGATGTTCGCCGCCCAGCCGGGATAGGGCACCGAGCCATCGGAGGTGAAGACCAGGGTGAGGCAGCCGCCGGGGTGCGTGGAGGTGAACGGGCCCGGGATGCCCGTGCCGCTGTAGGTGCCCATGGTGGGCGAGGCGGCCGAGGGGCCGTTGTAGATGGTGACGAAGTCGAAGTTCGCCTCGGTGCTGAACTGGGTGAAGTTCATGGTCACCACCTGACCAGCCACGGATGGGCAGTAGGTCACCGTGTAGTTGGTGTTGTTGGCGTAGTTGCCGGCAGCCCCTCCCGGGTCGTAGACGGTGGTGCCGCAGACGGCGGCGGGTGGTGGTGGCGTGGCGCAGGTGATGTTGGCGATCCATCCGGGTGCGGTCACGGACCCATCGGAAGTGAACCACAGGGTGATGCATCCGCCGGGCACGGTGCCGGTGATGGAGGGCGGCAGCGCCGTGCCGGAGAAGATGCCCAGCTGGGGTGCCCCGTTGGTGGCGCCGTTGTGCACCGAGAGGTAGTCGTAGCCGGCCTCGGTATTGAAGGCGGTGAAGGTGATGGTGATCACCTGTCCGGCCGGTGGGCAATAGGTCCAGGTGTTGTTCTGGTTGTTGGTGTATTGTCCGGCGGCGCCCCCGGTATCGTAGACCGTGGTGCCACAGCCTTGGGCGCCCACCTCATCGGCCAGGAGCAGTGCACCCAGCAGCAGGACGGGAAGTGCGAGGGTCCTGTTCATGGCTGTTGTGGGATGGTGCGTCCCTGGGACTGCATCAGGGCGCGGTGGGCATCGGGGTTCGCAAGGCGCCAGGTCTGTTTGGCAGCTTCGTGCGCGGCATCGTCGGCGGCAGGATCGCCGGTGTCCACACGCTCGGGCAGGGGAGGTGCAGTGGTGGCACCGGCCGTGGCCTGTGTCTTCACCATACCGTTCTGGAGCTGTGCCCGGCAGTGCAGTGTGGTGTTCAGGTGGTCCATCACCTGTTCCAAGGGCACGTTGGTGTCCAGCATGACCTTCAGTCGTTGGTCATCGCCAGTGGCACGTGCCTGGGCATCGTACTGGGTCATCACCTCCTGCACCAGCTTGGCCGATGGGCAGGGATCACAGCTCATCTCCACCACGCGCTGCTGGGCCAGGGAGGCCAGGGCGAGCAGGAGCGCGAACAACGAACAGGCGTAGCGTTCCATCATGTGCTCTGCGTTCAAGGTGTTGACCCACAGGGGTAACGAGACAGCAAGATGAGGAAGTTGGATGCCAAAAGCAAACACTCTCTTTACACTAAGGCGAAGAAAGGGTCGCAGGGTTGCCTCCGGCCCGATCCATGCCAAGGTCCCCGACGGGGGGCTACGGCAGGAACATGGAGGCGCCGGGACCGATGGGCAGGTCGAGCAGGATCCAGATCACCAGCAGCACGCTCCACCCGATGAGGAAGACGAAGCTGTATGGCAGCATGGTGCTGATCACCGTGCCGATGCCGGCCTTCTTGTCGTAGCGGGCGATGAAGGCCACGATGAGGGCGAAGTAGCTCATCATGGGGCTGATGATGTTGGTGACACTGTCGCCCACGCGGTAGGCCATCTGGGTCAGTTCGGGCGAATAGCCCAGCAGCATGAACATGGGGATGAACACGGGCGCCATGATGGCCCACTTGGCGCTGGCACTGCCCATGACCAGGTTGATCAGCGCGCTGATGAGCACGAAGGCGAGCAGCAGGGGGATGGGGCCCAGGTCCATGGCCTTGAGCCCGGCCGCGCCCTTGATGGCCATGATGAGGCCCAGGTTGGTCCAGTTGAAGTAGGCCACGAACTGGGCGGCGAAGAACACCAGCACGATGTAGGAGCCGAGGGTCTCCATGCTCTTGCTCATGCCCTTCATCACGTCGTTGTCGCTCTTGAAGGTTCCCGCGCCGATGCCGTAGGCGATGCCCGCGAGCGAGGCGCTGATGAAGATCAGGGACACGATGCCGCTCATGAACGGGGAGTGCAGGATCTCGAAGGTCTTGGGGTCACGCAGGAAGCCATCGGCGGGCAGGAGCCCCCAGAGCAACCAGGCGGTGAAGAGCAGCACGGTGACCCCGGCGAAGCGCAGGCCGCGGATCTCGGCGGCATTGGCCTTGCGAACCTCCTCGGCCTTTTCCTCGCCGGTGTAGGCGCCCAGCCGGGGCACCACGATGCGTTCGGTGACCCAGGTGCCCAGTCCGGAGATCAGGAAGGTGCTCACGAACATGAAGTAGTAGTTGCAGGCGGGGTTCACCGCGTAGGCGGTATCGATGATGCGTGCGGCCTCCTGGCTGAGCCCGGCGAGGAGCGGATCGATGGTGCCCAGGAGCAGGTTGGCGCTGTATCCGCCGGACACCCCGGCGAAGGCTGCGGCGAGCCCGGCCAGGGGATGCCTTCCGGCGGCCAGGAAGATCACGGCGGCCAGGGGTACCAGCAGCACGTAGCCCACTTCACTGGCGGTGTTGCTGATCACGCCGGCGAAGACGATGACGAAGGTGAGCAGCCTCTTGGGCGCGGCAAGCACCACGGCGCGCAGTGCGGCACCGATCAGCCCGCTGCCCTCGGCCACGCCGATGCCCAGCAGGGCCACCAGCACGGTGCCCAAGGGTGCGAAGCCGGTGAAGTTGGTCACCATCTTGGTCAGGATCATGTGCAGCCCCTCGGCGCTCATGAGGTTGAAGGGCTTGACCACGGCACCGGTGCCGGGGTGGATCACGCTCACATCGAACTGGGCCACCACCCAGCTGAGGACCACCACCAGCGCGGCGAAACCGGCGAAGAGCGTGGCCGGGTGAGGCAGCAGGTTGCCCGTGCGCTCCACGAAGGAGAGGAAACGTTCAACGGCGGTGCGTTTGGCTGGTACGGTGCTCATGTCCCGGGGCCGACGGGTTGGGCGTCGGCGTGGGCAAAGAAAACCGGAAATGTGTCAGCCGGGGCTGTGTTGCACGCGAAGGGCCGGAAGCAGTGCTCCCGGCCCTCCACCCTGCGGGGTGTACCGTTCGTGATGAACGTGTTATTCCACGATGAAGCGTCCGGCCTGCATGTGTTCGCCGGAGGCATCGGTGATGAGCAGGCTGTAGGCGCCTGTCTCCAGCCCGTCCACAGGCGCGCTGAACAGTTGCATGCCTGCGGAGAAGCCCTGCTGGTAGCTGCGCACGAGTCGTCCCGTGGCATCCATGAGCTGCACAGTGAGCTCGGCATCCCCAGTGAGCGTGAGGTCGATGTTGATGCGCGTGGCCGTGGGGTTGGGGTAGGGCTTGCCGGCGGAGACCCCCTGGGCGAAGGTCACGGCCACCAGGTCGCTGAGGTCGGTGGTGCCATCGAGGTCCACCTGCTTGAGGCGATAGTAGTTCACACCGCGCACGGGCTGGGGGTCCACGAAGGCGTAGGCGAGGGTGCTGTAGGAGGTGCCGGCGGCCTGCACCTGCCCGATGGTCTGGAAGGTGTACCCATCGAAGGAGCGTTCCACGAGGTAGTGCGAGCTGCCGCTCTCCGAGGCGGTGATCCATTCCAGTTGTACGGCATCGCCATCGGCACGGCCATCGAAGGAGAGAAGCTCCACGGGCAACACGTTGCAATCGAGGCTGGCGCCGTTGGTGAGCTGCCAGGTGAGGTCAAAGGCCAGGCCACTTCGGGAGAAGTTGCTGATGTACATCGAGTAGACCTCTCCGACGATGACGTCCATGGGTGCTACCCACTTGTCGCCGAGGTCGGTCTCCGACAGGTCCACGGCCCCGTTGCCCAGGCCGGTGTTGCCGGAGAGTCCACTGTATGAGCAGCGATAGGGTGCACTGATGGGTGGGCAGGCCGTGGCTCCCAGCGGTCCCCAAATGGCGAAGTCGTAGTCGTCCGAGGGGTTGGTCGGTGCGATGGTCATGCCGATGGTACCGGAAGCGGAAGGGCTGAAGTGGTACCAGTTGCCTTGTCGCTCATCGGAGGAGAGGCATCCGCGGGTCTGCACGTTCAGGTCGGCCATGGCGCCCGTGTTGGCGGGACTGCCCACGAAGGAAGTTCCGGAACAGAGCGTTTCCCCGCCTGAGCAATCGCTGGTGGGCGGTGCCAGGGAGTTGCAGTTCCCCACCACGGCATAGACCAGGCCGGTGGACGGGGTGGGGCCTCCGCTGTAGAGGATACCCTCACCGAGTTGTAGGAAGTAATAGATCTGTCCTTGTCCACCTCCTGCGGCAGTGTAGGATACTTGGATGAGCTGGCCGCTGGTAAAGGGGATGTATGCCACGTCCTGGCCGCGGTTGACCATGGTGTAGTTCACCGCAGGGGTCGCACCCACCTGGACGGAAACGGTGGAACCGCCCCAGCCATCGTCGTTGCTGTCGAACATGCGTAGCGCCATGAAACAGGACCCCACGGCGTTTGCCGTTTGCGCGCATAGGTTGAAGGTCCCCTGCGGTCCACTGGCGTTCCAGACCCTGAGGTAGTATGTATCCCCGGCGATGAGGTCGCCGGCGGAAAAGGTCAGGAAGGGTTCAGCGCCCGGACCTTCATTGTCGTCGCATTCCAACAGGGTCAATGCCGAACCGCAGGCACTGGCGTGGTAGAGGGCCATGGCTGGATCGGTCATGGTGCCGGGGGTGATGCGGAAGGTGAAGACCTCATTGGCCGGTGCCACCACAGCGAACCAGACATCGCCGAACGGGGTCCCGCCACATCCCGGCACGGGAATACCTGTGGAAGGCGTGGCATTGACGTTGGTGTAGCTTGCCGGGGTGCAGGCGGTGCCCACGGCGAGGGCCGTTGCACCACATGGGTCATCGTTGGCCGGAGGCGGTGCGGGTGGGTTCCACACGCAGATGGTGAACGTGCCGGCAGCGCCTGCATATCCCCATACCCTGACGTAATAGGTCTGCCCCGGTGTAAGTCCGCTGGCATCGATGAAGCTCATCTGGCCGAAGGCGTCATCGTTGCAGGCGAGCTCGGTGAACGTGCCCGCACATGCGGTGGCACTGTAAAGGGCCATCCCGGAATTGGTGAGGGTGCCCGCTTGGGTGAGGATGTTGGCCAGGCCGCTGGCCGGTGCCACGAATCGGTACCATACATCGGAACCGCTGAAAGAACCGCATGAGGGTGCTGCGATGGCGGAAGCGGTGGCACCCAGATTGGTGGAGGACACGCCGGTGCAGGATGCGTTCACGGTCAGTACCACCGCTGCGCAGGGGTCGTCGTTGGCAGGAGCCGTTGGTGTGGTGGCGCAGATGGAGAAACTGCCGGTCCCGCCACCATAACCCCATACCCTGGCGTAATAGGTCGCACCAGGGGTGAGACCGGTGCGCGTGATGGTGCTCATCAGACCGGCCCCATCATCGTCGTCGCATTCCAGAAGGGTGAACGTGCCTCCGCAGGCCGGAGCGCTGTAGATGGCCAGCCCGGAATCGGTCAGGCCGCCAGCTGTTGTCGATACGGTCGTCACGCCGTTGGCCGGTGCCACGAATGTGAACCAAACATCGCCGCCCGAGTAGGATGCGCAACCCGGTGCGGGGATCCCGGACGTGGCGGTCCCATTGGAGTTGTTCCCGGCCGTCGCTGAGCAGGATGTGTTCACGGGGAGGGCGATCGCTGCGCAGGGTTCATCGTTCGGCGGTGGGGTGGGCGACCAGATGCAGAGGCTGCCGTTCAGGGCTGAATTGCTGGCATAGCGCTGCATGCGCACCATGTAATCGGTGCCCGGCGTAGTGGCGAAGGTGATGGTCTCATTGCCGCCATTGCCGAAGTCATCGGCACAGGCCACCACGGTGAGGCTACCGCAGGCGCCGGTGAGGAGGTGGAGAACGGGGTCCGTGCTCGTGCTCGGGTCGAACGTGATGATCGTGTTGTTACTGGTGGCCGTGAACCAGCCCCACGCGTCGTCGTTCGCGCTGCTGTTGCAGCCGCCCGGGTTGGCGTTGTTGGTGAAGGTTGACGGTTTGTTGAAGGTGCTGTACGAGCAGCTGAGCCCCACCGGGTATTCGTTCCCGGCGTTATAGCCGCAGTTGTTGGTGGCCGTCTGTGCAAGGGCGGGTCGGGCCAGGGCCTGGACCACCAGGATGCAGAGGGCGATCCGCAGCGCCCGACGAATGTGTATGGTGAGGGTCCTCATGGTCATTGGGGTCTTGGAGTTCAGGGCCATCGGTTTCATTCCGGCGATCCGACGGCACCGTCGATGTCGGTGCGGTTACGCAGGGCCAGTGTGATGCCGTATTGCGCCGAGGCGTTGGTCAAGGCAGCGACCTTCAGGGGCAGGTAGGTCCGGACAACCAGGATGTTGCTTTCGCGGTCCACCAGGACACGGGCCATGGGGTCCATGTCGATCACCACCTGGGTGATGCGTTTTTCCAAGGGATCACTGACCACACCCTGCATGGCGAACTGGTACCAGATCTCGCCGGTCGCGGTCTGTGCGCTCACATCGATGGCGGCGAGGCTCAACAGACAGGCCAGTGCCGCAGAAAAGGAGAGGGAAGCGTATCGCATGGTCGTTCTTCAGATCACGTTCGGCCCGATGCGGACCAAAGCGAACCGTTGAACGGCGATCGACGAACAGGGGTTACATCCCGATGGATCCCCTTGGGGTCATCGACGGTACCAGCGGTGGAAGGACGCTCACTCGGCGCGCCGGGACTCCACTTCAGCGCCTTTCAGCGCACCGGGGTAAGCCTCCAGGGCATGGCGCAGCACCTCCACAGCTCGTCGCAGAAGGTCCTTCTCCAGTACGTAGGCCAGGCGCACCTGCTGTCTGCCGGTGGCAGGCACCGCATAGAAACCGGTGGCGGGGGCCATCATCACGGTATATCCATCCAATTGGTAGGACTCCAGGAGCCATTGGCAGAAGCGGTCGCTGTCGTCGATAGGTAATTCGGCCATGCAGTAGAACGCCCCGCTCGGCTTGGGGCACACCACACCGGGAATGGAGTTGAGGCCATCGACCAGGATGTCGCGTCGCTGGACATATTCTTCGATCACATCATCAAAATAGCGCTGCGGAGTGGCGAGGGCTGCTTCCGATGCGATCTGTCCGAAGGTGGGAGGGCTGAGCCTGGCCTGTGCCAGCTTGAGCACCGCATCATGCAGATCCATGTTCCGGGTGATGAAGGCCCCCACACGGGCGCCGCACATGCTGTAGCGTTTGCTTACGCTGTCCACGAGGACCACGTTCTGTTCGATCCCCTTCAGGGTCATGGCACTGATGTGCACTTCGCCTTCGTAGCAAAACTCGCGGTAAACCTCGTCGGCGAAGAGGAAGAGATCGTGCTTCTGAAC
>JBGTAJ010000215.1:0-1646 GCA_041749915.1 Flavobacteriales bacterium | reverse complement strand
AAAGGTGGCATGGGCCGTATCCGCCGTGCTGACCCGGTTGGCGAAGAAGTAGGGACCGCCTTCGGGGGCCTCCACCCAACCCACGTACCAACCGATGTCTCCGCTATCGCCCATGGCCCAGCCGGTCTTGGCGCGCATGGTATGGCCCAGCGTATCGGCCCGCACCATGATGTCCTTCACAATGCCGTAGGTGCGCGGGCTGAAGGGCAGTTCCTCGTGTTGCACCTGTTCCAGAAAGCGGATCTGCTGGTGCGGGGTGATCTGCAGGTCGCCGCGTACCCAGCAACGGTCGTAACCACCGGTGGTGTCCGCATTGCCGTAGCCCACGGTGTCCAACCACTGCTTGAAGGTGGCGGGTCCCGCCCGGCGCACAGCGTCGCGGAAGAACCAATAGACGCTCACGTCATAGGCCTGCCTCAGATCAAGGTCGCGGTTGGCGGCGGCGCGGCCGTAGTCGGTCCCATCCCATTTGAACAGCTCCTCCGCGTCCTTCACCACGCCGGTCTCCAACGCGAAGAGGCTGCCGAAGACCTTGAAGGTGCTCGCCGGCAGGGTGGCCACATCGGCCTGTGCGCTGTCGATGTAGTACCAGTGATCGTGACCCGCATCATGGAGGATGAAGGAGCCCGTGAGCTGCTGGTCGGTGTAGAGATGCGCGAGGTCGTCGCGGTGCATGATGTTTGTAACAGCGGTGGTTTCCGGAGCCGGTTCGGCACAGGCCGTGAAGAGCAATACGATGGGCAGTACGCGTATCATGCCGAAAGGTAGCGGACTGGGACTTCTGGAAACGGCATGAACGTGAGCAGGACCCAGCTCGCTGTGCTCTGCAGGGATCAGTGGCCTCTGGTACCAAGGCATCTCTTCCTCCCTAGTAGACCTTCGGATAATTGGCATCACGTCCCGACCGATCTTTGACCAAAGTCATCGTGTATGGACCTTCTCCCACATCTGATCACCTACTTCCGCGGTGAGCGCTTCAACGGCATGGCCATGACCATCGCTGGTGTGATATTCCTATTGATCCTGTTGTTGGTCGGGAAGCAAGCTGCACCGGCCTCCATAGCGCGTGGACTGCTGTTCCCCTTGCTCTTCCTGGTGACCGTGGGTGCCGGCGCTGGTCCTTATTTCTGGTGGAGCGGCGGACAACGGTTGGAGCAATTCCAAGTGGAACTCCGAGCTGACCCGCCCAGGTTCGTGGCACAGGAAGCCACGCGCATGGAGGGCGTCAACCGTCTGTGGGTGCCTCTGAAGATCATGTGGACAACACTACTGATCGTGGGTCTCTTCCTCGCCATCAGAGCTGGTGTGCCCTACTGGAAGGGCGTGGGTATCGGACTTTTGCTGATCGGCACCATGGGTCATGTTGTGGATGGCTTCGCAAGCGATCGGGCGCATCGATATACCACCGCATTGGTCAACGTCCTTTCCCGTTAGGGCACGCCCACGGTCGTCCTACCCTCAAGAATTATTTCAGACATGGTAGTACTTGTATGGATCACGCTACTTTACTTTGCCGTACAAAGTACTTTGATATGACCCCAAAACAGCCGCATGAAGAGCTCGCCCACATCCGTGGGTTGATGGACCGAAGCACCCGATTCCTGAGCCTGAGCGGGCTGAGCGGGGTGATCGCCGGGGTTCTTGCA
>JBGTAJ010000214.1:0-27604 GCA_041749915.1 Flavobacteriales bacterium | reverse complement strand
CAAAGACCATCGACCGATTGGGCCTTGATGAGAAGAAGCTCGCCAAGAGCGTGGATATGGCTGATTCCGTGACGCGCGAAGTGGTGGTGGAGCACTTGGGGACAGGCGCCCACCACCTGCGCATTCTCTACTCACGGGCCGCCAATACCAACAAGGCCACCGCCCTGCAACTGGTGATGGATCACCGGTTCGGCGTGCGGGCCGAGAAGCAGCTCGGACTGGATCGATACGAGGCCGCCGCGCTCAAGAACGTTGTGATGCCGGCCTATGCCAAGGCGATGACACACCAGGTACAGGGGCGCACCCATGTGCTCGAAGACCTGGTGGGCGCTGCCAGTTGACGAAGTGCGTTGCTTAAGGCGCAATAGGCGATGGGGTCCGCGCCTGACATCGGACCTGCACACCATAAAACAACCGAAAGCATGAGTACGACGAACGTGAAGAACCCAACGATGACCAGCACGACCACTGAACCCAAGAACACCACCAGCCTGCCCGGCATGGACGATAAGCTCCTGACCTTGGTAAAGGAGGCGGTGAAGACCGGCGGAGTGATCAGCTTGGCGGAGGCGAAAACCCTTTTGAGCGCCGTGAAGGACGGCGGCAAGTACACCGAGACGGAGAAGGTGACCATGGCCCATGTGCGCGAGCACTTCAAGTGGACCCCCGAGGCGGACGAATGGTTCCGCGCTGAGGTGCGCAAATGGGCCGCATCCGTGGGTAATTGATCGGTACTACGCTGATCAGGGGCAACGCCCGGCGCGCAGCGTCGGGCGTTGCCCTTTTCTTTGGGCGCAGATCCGAACCCCGACCTGGCGGGTCCTTTCGTGGGCCGGTGGCAAGAGCGTTCAGGCTTCGATGAGGGCTGGCATGCTGCGGTCCAGGTCCAGTACCTTTTTCCGGGCCCGCCTTAGCCGCATCTTCACCGCACTTTCACCCAGTCCCATCGAGCTGGCGATGCTCTTCACGGCGATGTCTTCGCGGTACTTCATGAGCAGCATCACTTTCTCCTCAGGCTGGATCAGTTCCAATAGCTGCATCAGGCGATCGTGCAACATTTCGAACATCTGCTTTTCGCGGATGGTGTTCTCGCTGTCGGAGAGCGCCGGAAGTGGTGCCTCGGTATCCCCTGGCAGCGGTACCAGCCGGATCCGCTTCAGCTTCCGTAGCTCATCGATCACCGTGTTATAGGTGAGGACCTTGAACCAGGCGGCGAAGGCGCTCTGCTGTTTGTACTTGGATGCGTTCCGGAACAGTTTGAGGAAGACCTCCTGCGTAAGGTCCTCCGCATCTTCGGGGTCATTGACCATGTACTGTGCCCTGTCGAGCACACGCCGCCGGTATCGTTCGTAGATCACGCCGAAGCTGGAAAGGTCCTGCTGCTTCCCGATGCGTTCCACCAAAGCCGCATCGCTCAGGTCCCGCAGTTCCTTCAGGGTGGTCTTTTTGGGAACGCTCACAGCCATTGGTCAACAAGCAAAGCTAACCACTGCCTCACAGGCCTTCGCATTCGGCCCCATGACCGGTCCTGTTCCCGGCATCTCAAAGAAGCAGAAGGCGCATGCGTGCACGGTGCTACCCTGGCCGAAAGGCACGCTCTGACGATCAGATGATCAGCCGCACCCCGCCCAGGTCGGCCACACGGTATGGGAAATGATCGCCCGGTGAACCGATGAACATGAAGTTGGTGGGGATCTTCCATTCACGGCTCAGGCGCTGGACCAGTTCCGGTCCGAAGGTCCCCTGGATCTGGATGAACTCGATGTGGATGTCGGGGTACACACGGTCCAGTACTGCCAGGTCGCTGTGGAAGGATGCCGGTGGCTCATGCCCTTCCTTCTGTACGGTGACGATCCTGAGCTTCTTGGTGATCTCGTTCTCTTCCACGTACATCATCACCCGGTTGAGCACGGCGATGTCATCGCCCTTGGTGAAGTAGACGAACTCCTGCTCCGTGAGTTGGCGGATGATCCGGGAGAGCCGCATCCGGCTGAGCTTTGCCAGAGCTTGCATGGAATCCAGGAAGCTCGAGACCACCACCACGAGGTACTCCAGGATCACATTGCGCTTCAGGAAGACATAGATCACCAGGCCTGTAGGGACGAAGTACTGGAGAAAGACGACCAGGTGTTCCGGATGCAGCTTGATGTTGCCGTATAGTGCCGTGACCACCGCAGCCAAGGCGAGGAATACCACGAAGGGCGTTGCGGATTCAGGGCGTGGCAAACGGGCCCGTTTGATCTTCAATAGGAAATTGCCGAAAGCGAAAAAGGCCATCACAATGAGGAACGAAATGGTGTACACTCCCGCCAATGCGCCGAGTTCGCCGGCAGTGATGAACAATACCGACATGCAAAGGGCGTAGAACACGATGAGGATGCGCGGGGAACTTCCTCGCTTGGTCTCCTTCAGCAGGAATTGGGGCAGTACACGGTCCAGCGTCATGCGTTTGATGAGGCCACTGAAACCGACAAAGCTGGTGAGCACGGCACCGCAGAGCACCAGCACGGCATCCACGGAAATGAGCGTGGCAAGCCATTGCCCCCCGATCTCCAGGCCCATGAAGGAGAGCAGGGCTTCGCGGTGCTCTCCCACCTGCGCAATGGGGATCACCATGATCGCCAGCAGGGCCATGAGCGGGTTGATGATGGTGACGGCCAGCCACATGTTGCGGAGTGTTTTCCGGAAGACACCGGGCGCCTGCTCTTCCACGAAGTTGGACGAGCTTTCGAAACCGCTCACACCCAGCATCGCCGTACTGAACCCGAAGAAGAGCGCAGCCGCGAGCCCACCGGCAGGCAGGGGAGAGGAGAAGTTCAGTGCACCCACCTCCATCCCGTTCATGGCCACATACAGGCCGCCGCCGAGGATCAGGATGGCCATGCTGGAGAGATGCACGATGAAGATGATCACCGCCACAATGGACGATTCGCCAATGCCGGCCATGGTAAGGAACAGGAATGCTGTGAGCACCACCACGGTGGCGATCATCACGGGTAGCGAGGGCACAAGATGGTGCAGGTAGTGCATGGCCTCGCTCCCGCTGATCACGGCAGTGGCCATGTAGCTCAGTATCGTGAGACAGGCCGCGACACTGGCGTTGGTCTTGTTGGTGGTGTTCAGCAGTACGTTGTAGGCTCCCCCGTTCAATGGTAGCGCCCCGACCACTTCTCCGTAGATCTTTCGGTATAGGAACAATACCCCGGCCACGAGCAACAGCGCCACGAAAGCCCACGGCCCGGCGTAGCCGATGGTGAGCGCGCTCACATAGAGGCAGCTGCTGGTAATGTCATTGCCGCAGATCGCGGTGGCGGGTAGTGTGCCGAGCTTCTTGGTGTTAGACATTCTTCGGAGCAGTTATAAGGTGGATGTCCCGCTGCGGGAAGGGGATGGTGATGTCAGCCTCCCTGAACGCTTTCAGAATGGCGAAGCGGATGTCGCTCTTGGTCTGTTCGATGCGGAAGGCGTTGCGGCTCCAGAACAGGATCTCGAAGTCGAGGGAACTATCGCCGAAGCCGTTCAAGCGCACGAGCACGGACCTGTCGGTCTCCTTGGTGATCACATCGCCGTGCGCTTCGGCACATTCCTTCAGCACCCGGTGTACCACTTGCTCGTCGGACCCATAGGCGACGTCGACCGTGATCCGGAACCGGTTCACCATGTTGTTGTGCGTCCAGTTCACCACGTTCTCATTGATGAACCGGTGATTGGGCACGATCACGTTCATGCCATCGCGACTATATACCGTGGAGGTCCTGAGCTTGATCTCGGTCACCCGGCCCACCAGGCCCTCCAATTCCAGGACATCACCCACCCGTATGGTGCCTTCGAGGAGGATGATGATGCCGGACACCATGTCGTTGAAGGTCTGTTGCAGACCCAGTCCAAGACCCACCAACAGTGCCGCGGAGCCGGCCAGCATGTAGGTGACGTCCACCCCGACCGTGCGCAGGGCCGAAACGATGGCCACCACCCAGATCAGGTAGGTGAGTAGCAACCGGAGCGAATGCAGCCGGGCCTTCGTTTCCGGATGGCGACGCACGCGCTGACGCACCAGTAAGCGCATGCCATAGACGACGAGCGCGGCCAAGAGGAGGGTGATGAGCGCGCGGAAGAGAATGATCCAGGTGACATGCACCTGGCCGATGTCAATTACGCGCTGCTGAAGATCGAACATGTCCGTCGTACCCGGGCCATTTCTGCTCAGTGGGCTCCCAAATGTAGCTTGGTGTGGTCAGTCAGCTTGAAGGGAGCACGGGGTGGATCCTTTCGTCCGTGTATCTTGGTGGACGATCATGACCTTTATCGCGAATATCATGACGGACGGATGGATGGAATGGACCCGCAATGAGAGCCTGGTCAAGCTCATTGAGCTTGTTGCGGGCATTGTTGTGTTGTGGTTGCTGGTCCGTGCGTTCAAGGTACTGGTCAATCGACGTGCATCGAACGCGGATGCCCGCTACAGTGGCAGGAAGCTGGTGGATGTGCTCGCCACAGTGGTCTTCTTCATGCTGGTGATCACCATTTACTCCCATAAGTTGGGTGGGCTTTCGGTCACCTTCGGTCTTGCGGCAGCCGGTATCGCTTTCGCCCTGCAGGAGGTCATCGCTTCGGTGGCAGGCTGGATGGCGGTGATGTTCGGAGGCTTTTATCGGACCGGTGATCGTGTGCAGCTGGGTGGCACCAAGGGCGATGTGATCGACATCGGGGTGCTGCGGACCACCATCATGGAGGTTGGTCAATGGGTCGATAGCGATCTGTACACTGGACGCATCGTACGCGTGGCGAACAGCTTCGTGTTCAAGGAGCCCGTGTTCAACTACTCCAGCGATTTCCCGTTCCTGTGGGATGAGATCAAGGTGCCGGTCACCTTCGATAGTGACCATGATCGGGCACGCCGGATCTTCCAGCAGGTGCTTGATGAGACAGCAGGGGGGCTCTCTGATAGTTCGCAGGAACGCTGGCGTGAGATGGTCAACAAGTATTTGATCGAGAATGCTCGCACCGACCCCTGGGTGACCTTGGTCTTCAATGACAATTGGGTGGAATACACGCTGCGTTACGTGGTGGGCTATAAGAACCGTCGTTCCACCAAGGACGCCCTATTTTCCCGTCTGTTGCGGGACGTCAAAGAGACCGATGGTGCTGTGCGGTTCGCGTCCACCACCTTGCACATCGTACCCTGAGCACCTGGGCTGCATGATCACTGACGGAATGAACACGGAGGAATGGTTCGACGACCGGACCATGAACAATACGCACAAGGCCCCATGCTCGAAAAACTGATCGCACGCCTTAGCCTGGGAGCGAACGCCGAGGACCCGGCGGTGGCCATGGAGGCCATTGAGCGGAACGTGGAGTTCAAGGGAACGAACCTCCTCATCCTGGTCTTCGCGATCCTCATCGCATCGGTGGGCCTCAATGTCAACTCCGCGGCGGTCATCATCGGTGCCATGCTCATCAGTCCGCTCATGGGGCCCATTGTGGGGGTGGGGGCTGGACTGGGGGTGCTGGACCTGAGGTTGGTGCGCAGGGCATTGAGGAACCTCGGTTTCGCGGTCGGTGCCAGCGTGGTCACCTCCACGGTCTATTTCCTTGTCAGCCCTTTGGATGAGGCTTATTCGGAGATCCTGGCCCGCACCAATCCGACCATCTGGGATGTGCTCATCGCCGCTGCTGGTGGTTTTGCCGGCATCATCGCTGCTGCAAGCAAGGATCGCGGCAACGTGGTGCCTGGTGTGGCCATCGCCACGGCGCTGATGCCGCCGTTGTGTACGGCAGGGTTCGGGCTGGCCCATGCCAATTGGGCCTACCTGGCAGGTGCGCTCTTCCTGTTCCTCATCAACTCGGTCTTCATCAGCCTGGCCGCCTTCAGCACGGTGCGATGGCTCAAGTACCCCAAGCGGCAGTTCGCGGATACGGTCACGCGCAGGCGTATCGGAGAGGTCGTGACAGGCATCGTTGTGCTAACGGTGGCGCCCAGCATCTGGCTGGCGGTGCGATTGGTCCAACAGAACACGTTCAAACAGCGGGCGGACCGGTTCGTTTCCATGGAAGCTGGCGTTCCGGACAACTACCTCGTGCAGCGCTCCGTGGACCCGGTGGGCCGCTCTATCGTACTCACTTACATGGGCACTGGCTTGGACAGTGTGCAAGAGGCATTGCTCAGGCAGCGGCTGGCCGTGCACGAACTGGCAGATTGCGACCTGCAGGTCCGCACCGGTCTTTCCTTGAAGGAACTGGGTCGCGAGGAGCGCACGCGGAGTGCTGGTTTCCAGCGCCAGTTGGAAGAGCAACGCGCGTTGATGGCGCAGCTCACGGCGATCAAGGATAGTCTGGCCAAGCGTGAGACATTCCGCGAGGAGCTCATGCGCGAGGCCATGGCCTTGGAGCCCGATCTGCGCTGGCTGGTGGTCGTGGACCTTCCCGGTCAGGCGGACTCCCTGCCGCGCGCGGTGTCAGCCCGTTTCGTGCGTTTTCCCGACAGTACACAGGTCGCTCGCTTGGATCGCTGGTTGGGCCAGAAGTTGAACGGTCGGGGACATACCCTGGTCGTTGCTGCTGACAGCATGCCGGTGGCAGAACCACCGATCGTCCGAAAACACAAGAGGTAGGGCCGGTCCGCGTGCCAGGCCGCCGGGGCATCATCCCCGCCTCACCGCGTAGATCCACTCGTCCTCCACCTGGCCGTTCTTCACCAGTGTGCCCAGGAGCTTCGCCTCCAAGGTGAAGCCGGCTTTCTCCAAGGCTTTTTGTGAGGCAATGTTTCTGCCGAAGGGTGTGGCATGGATGCGCGTCACCTCAGGGAATTCGGCGAAGCCCAGTTGTACCATCTGCCGGATCGCCTCGGTCATGATGCCCTTGCCGCGGTGCTCCTTCGCCAGCCAATATCCCAATTCCATATTATTTCGCCACAGGTCGGTCTTGGGGTGCAGGCCGATGACGCCGGCACACTCACCGTCCACTTCGATACAACGGCGCAAGGGCGGGCTCTGCATGGCCTGCTGGATGAACTCACGGCCGAACTGTTCAGTGTACGGATGCGGGAAGGAATCCGTAAGGTTCCCCGCGACCGAAGGGTCGTTGGCGTGCTTCACCAGGGAGGGAAGGTCGTCCGGATGGAAGGGGCGGAGGGTGAAGTTGGGCATCAGGGGACTTGCTGAACGCGGACAGCCGTTGGAGTGCTCCCGCCAATGGTGTTCAGGATGATGTCCCGATCATTCTCCGCGCCGGTGTACTTCACCACCCCGTCCAGGTTCGCATCCTCCGCACGGTATTGGTCGGAAAGGACGGCGGTGGGCACCACACCTCCGATGGACTGCAGGATGGCATCCCGGTCGTTACCCGGCCCGGTGTACTTCACCCGGTCGTCGGCCACGACATTCCCGGCCCAGAGCAGGCAGCGTTGCGCGTCACACTTGCGCGGCAGGTCCGTGTTGGGTGCAGGTCGCGTGTAGCAGCTGAAAAAGGGCAGCGTGAAGTCGATGGTGTTCGGCGTCAATAGCGGTAGGATGGCATTGGTCATAACACTGAGATGGTTTCGATGGCCCAGGACCACACGGTAGAACCCGCGTGGTGCGCTGAATGCCACTTGGGAGAAGCCATCCACATCCACGATGTCACCATCCCTTTGGATCAGTGCGTGCCGGATGCTTGCGATGGTCGGGTTGGAGGGGTCTCCTGTGTGCAGTTCCAAACGGACCCAATCCACAATGGCATCGGGGCCACTAACGGCCAGCACGGCCGGGGCCACTGTTTCACCACCTGGGCCACCGTAGATGGCCGAATAGGGCTCTGCGAGGGGTATCAGCTGGCTTGACCGTAGCACATCGCGCATAAGGCCGGTAGTGCTGTCGAACGCGCCATCGAGCAGTGCCTTGCCGTATAGGAATTGGTTGGGTGTCTCCACCCAAACGGTTATCTCATCCACGAACACATGCAAGTTCTCTGCGCCAAGGCCAACGTAGATCGCCACTCCGAATTGGCCACCAGGCCAGTCACAGCTGCCGTTAAGGGCCGCTGCGAAGTACCAGGAGGTGGAATTGATGCACCCACCTATGCAAAGCAGCGACGGGTCGGGATCCATCATGTCTATCCAGCCCACACCTACACAGCCGGCTGCCGTGTTCCCGCCGTCATCGCTCACCCTTGTTTGAGCATCCACATGGTAAACTGCGCCGGGTATATACTCTAAGGGATGGAACAGGACCGATATCTGGGACATGGGGTCGTCCAGCGGTGGGTCGCTCAGGCCAGCGCTCTCCTTGCGCACGCACCAGTTGCTGAAATAACCCGGCGAGACAAGGACCGGGTCGCTCCCGTTCCACTGCCATCCGGGCCCCAGCGTGCCGCTTTCAAAGTCCTCCTGGAAAAGGATCTGCTGGGCAAGCACTGCGGGTGTTGCGGTGAACAGGAGCAGGCAGATGAACGGTACACGCATGTTGGCAGGGATTGTTTCACGGGGTGGTTGCAATGCCATGTTCATTGGACGGTTGAACGGACGCCGAGTTGCCTGTCCTCCGGATAGGTGCAGGCGACCGGAGCATGGCAGCAAGTAGGACACACGAAGCACCAAGTTATGAATGGGTTGTCGGTCGGCTGTCATCGGTTTCGGGCCGTGCGGTCGCTTGGCACACCCTAAGTGGCGGAGGGTGAAGGTCTTCATGGCGTATGGTTACCAACACGAAGCCCCGACCACCTTTCGGCGGCCAGGGCTTCGGTTCACCAAGCGTTGAAGCTTGTGCAGGCGCTCACTTCGCGCCTTCGGTCTTGTCGTATTGCGGGGTCACGCCCATGCTGTGGAAGAAGAAGGCCCACTTGTCCGCCTGCTGATCGATGATCATGCTCGTGGGCATGCCTGCACCGTGGCCGGCCTGCACCTGCACGCGGATCAGCACCGGAGCTTCGCCCTGCTGGGCAGGCTGCAGGGTGCTGATGAACTTGAAGCTGTGCGCGGGAACCACACGGTCATCGTGGTCGGCGGTCATCACCATGGTGGCCGGGTACTTCGCCGGTCTCACGTTGTGCAGCGGGGAGTACTTGATCAGGTAGTCCAGTTCCTCTTTGCTGTTATCCGCGTTGCCCATCTCAGGCACCCAACCGAAGCCGGCGGTGAACTTCTGGTAGCGCAGCATGTCCAGCACGCCCACCTCGGGGAAACACACGCCGAAGAGCTCGGGACGCTGGGTCATCACCGCTCCGATGAGCAGTCCACCGTTGCTGCCTCCGTTCACGCCCAGGTGCGGCGTGTCCGTCCACTTCTCGGCGATCAGGTATTCCGCCGCCGCGATGAAATCATCGAACACGTTCTGCTTCTTCTCCTTCATGCCGGCCTTGTGCCAGTCCTCGCCATACTCGCCACCACCGCGCAGGTTGGCCAGGGCGAACACGCCACCCTGTTCAAGCAGGATCATGCGGCTGGTGCTGAAGCTGGGGGAGAGGCTGACGTTGAAACCACCGTAGGCATAGAGCAGGGTCGGGTTCTTGCCGCTCTTTTCCAGGCCCTTCTTGTGTACGATGAACATGGGGACCTTGGTGCCGTCCTTGCTGGCATAGAACACCTGTTCCGTGACGTACTCCGTCGGGTCGAACTTCAGCTCGGGGCGGTAGAACACCTCGCTCTTGCCTGTGGCGTAGTCGTATTTGAAGATGGTGCCGGGGTCGGTGAAGCTGGTGAAGCTGTAGAAGCCGAAGGTGGCATCGCGCTTTCCGCCGAAGCCGCCCGCGCTGCCCAGGTCGGGCAGTTGGATCTCCTGCTCGTCCGTGCCGTCCAGCTTGAAGCGGTGGATGCGCGTGGTGGCATCCTTCAGGTAGCTCGCGAACATATAGGGGCCGCCGGTGCTGACGCCTTCCAGCAGCTGGTCCCGCTGGGGGATGATGTCCTTCCAGTTCTCCTTGGCCGGTTTCGCCGGATCCACCTCCACCAGGCGGTAGTTGGGGGCATCCACTTCGGTCATCACCAGGAACTTGCCGGTGGCAGGCACGAACTCAACGATGCTCGTCTTGTGGTCAAAGCCCTGCTGGAGGGGCGTCCATGCGGTGGAAGGGTTGGGGATGCCACCCTTGCGCAGGTCATGGAAATACATCTCGAAGCCGTCGGTCCCGGTGGTCACATAAAGCGTGGCGAACTCTTCACCCTCGGTGACACCGGCGCCCACGTACAGGTCGCCGTTCACCTTGTTCTCCCATACCAGCACGTCCTTCTCCTGGGCATCACCCAGTTGGTGGTAATAGACCTTCTGGAACTTGCTGGCGGCGCTCAGTTCCGTGCCCTTGGCGGGCTCCGGGTAGCGGCTGTAGAAGAAGCCGTCCTTGTACCAGGCCACGCCGCTGAACTTGGCCCACTTCAGCACGTCGGGCATCTGCTTCATGGTGCCGAGGTCGTACACCGTGATGTCCTGCCAGTCGCTGCCAGCCTTCTGCACACCAACCGCCATGTAGCGGTCCTTGTTGTCGCCACCCATCAGGCTGAAGGTGGTGGTGCCGGCCGGGTCGATGGCATTCGGGTCGATGAAGACCTGGTCCTCACCATCGAGGCCCTTGCGCACATTGATCACGAACTGGTTCTGCAGGCCGCTGTTCTTGCTGATGAAGTAGAGCTCGCCCACCTTGTAGGGGGAGCCCACCTTGGGGAAGTTGTACAGTTCCTCGTAGCGCTTGGCGATGGCGTTGCGAAAGGGGATCTTGGCCAGGTGGGCCTGGGTCACCGCGTTCTGCCGCTTCACCCAGTCGGCCGTCTCCGCGCTGGTGTCGTTCTCCAGCCAACGGTAGGGGTCGGCCACCCAGGTGCCGTGCAGGGTATCTCCGGCGGTACTGTCCCGGCGGGTCTCAGGGTAGGTCATCTTCTCCACGGTGGCTGCGGGTTCGCCCTCACCACAGGCTTGCAGAGCGAGCAGGGCGACGGGCAGGGCAAATAAGGGGATGGTGCGCATGGTGAACGGACGTCCACGGTTGGTTGGACGGCGCCAAAGGTAACCGGCCGGGTAAAGGCCGGTCCGGCGCTGCACAATGCCCTGGGTGATGGACGGTTGACTGGGTCAGGCGCGTTTGCGCTGCTGTTCCTGCACGCTGGCGAGGGCGAAGACCGTTCCCGGGCCGGACATCAGTTCCACCGTGGTGCCCAGCTGGCCAGCCAGGGTGTGGATCAGCTCCATGCCCAGGCTCTGGGGGCGTTCCCACTTGGAACGGTCGGGCAGCCCCACGCCATCATCACCGATGCGCAGGTGGATGCCGCCGTATGCGTCGGAATCCAGGTGCACCAGGATGGTGCCTTCCTTCCGCCCCTTGAAGGCGTACTTCAGGGAGTTGGAGATGATCTCGTTGATGATGAGCCCCAGGGGGATCAGGGTCTCCACGCTGAGGGTGGGGATGTTGATCCGCACGTCGAGGTGCAGCTTCGTATCGATGGTGTAGGCGTAGCAGAGGTCACGGGTAAGGTGCGAGAGGTAGGCGTTCACATCGATGTTCGCCAGGTCCTTGCTCAGGTAGGTCTGCTCGTGCACCAGGGCCATGGCGCTGACGCGGTTCACACATTCGTTGAACAGCTCAAGGGTGCGCTCGTCCTTCACCTGGTCCATCTGGAAGCGGATGAGGCTCTTGACGATCTGGAGGTTGTTCTTCACCCGGTGGTGGATCTCCTTCAGCATCACCTCCTTCTCCTCCTTGCTCAGCATGGTCTCGCGCAGTTCCTTGTTGGTGGTCTCCAGGTTGCGTCGTGCGGTCTCCAGTTGCTCCGAGTGGATGCGGCTGCGCTGGAGCAGTTTGTTGCTGACGCCCACGAGCCAGGCCATGATCACGGCCATCAGGCAGGCGGCGATGAGCAGTACGCGGGCCTCGCTCCAGCGGGCACTGAGGGTGGCCGAGTGTGCGCTCAAGCCCTGTTCGTGCACGCTCCGGGCTGTGCGGTCCACGGATTTCTGGGCGCGTTGCAGCATGATCTGCAGCACGGCCTCCTGTGAACGCAGATCACTCCAGGCGCCGGTATGGGCCAGGGTCTGTCGGTGCAGTGAATCGGTCTGGTGCAGGGAGCGTTCCAGCGCGGCCGGCAATTCCGCCATGCCGGGTGAATCGGAATAACGCTGGTGGGTGTTCTTGATCCGTTCGCGCAGGCGGCGAAGCTCATCGGGCCATTGCTGCTGTCCGGCACCGAGGTCCACCCGGTGCACCAGGCCCAGTTGGTGGATGCCATCGCTGATCTTGCTGAGCTCGTCCAGCAGTTTCACCTCGTGGGCGATGCGCTGTTGCAGGGCGGTGGACCGGGAGACCAGGACAACGCCGTACGTGATGAAGATGAAGGAAACGACGGATGCCACGATGGGCCACCGACGCCACGGAGTACGCTTGGAGTTGGGCATGATGCGTCCCCTTCAACGCAACGCGGCGCGGAGGGTTGCATCAGGGCTCCGAAGCGGCCCGCAGGCGCGATTCAAAGGCCGCCATCAAGGCTTGTATGCGTGTGGTGGCCGTGCTCTTCACCTCCACGAGCAGGCGCTGCGCATTGGCCTTTCCCATGCCCGGCGTGCGCTGCGTGGGAGTGTCGCCTTTCGGAAGCAGACCCAGGTGCACACCACCCAGTGTGGTGTTCCGGTTGCCCGTGTGCACCAGTTCGGTGATCTGTGTGGTGCACTCACCGGGCTTGATGCGGATGGTGATGTGGTAGCTTACCACACCCATGCTCTCTTCGCGATTGGTGAGCATCTCGGATCGGAAGTTCAGCCGGGCGACCCCTTCCAGGATACCCTGTTCGCGGTCCGAGCGCAGCAGTTTGGCCCCCGGCTCTCGCCCGAAGCTCCACGTCCAGGCCTCCAAGGCCTTGTCGAAGAGCTGCACCGCGTTCAGGGGCACGCTCACCGAGCGGTTGAAGCTCAACGGTGCCGCCTCATCGTTCGGCAGCGACTGGGCTCCGCTCCAGGCAGGTAGGAAAAGCAGGCCCAGCAGGGCGATCCATCGGTCCACGGGTGAAAGTTAGCGGGGTTCAGGGGACGCTCCGCCCCTTACCTTTGACCGCTTATCAAAATTTGTTCCAATGAGTACTATCGGGTCCGCCAACAAGGCGCTCAAAGTGGGGGTGTTCTACGACGGAAGTTATTTCACCCACGTCAGCAACTACTACAACTATGTGCATCCCCACCGTCGCAGGTTGCACATCGGTGGCCTGCACGACTATATCAAGCATGTGGTGGCCGAGAAGGAAGGTACCGTTCCCAACCTGTGCCACATCATCGACGCCCACTTCTTCCGTGGGCGGTTCACGGCACGCGATGCCAACGAGAAGCCCAACCAGCTCTACTACGACAGGGTGTTCGATGATGTGTTGATGTACAACAACGTGCAGACCCATTACCTGCCCGTGAAGGACATGATGGGTCGCAAGCGTGAGAAGGGCATTGATGTGTTGATGGCCTTGGAGACCTATGAGCTGTGCATGCTGAAACGCTACGATGTGGTGGCCCTGGTGGCCTCCGATGGCGACCATGTGCCCCTGGTCCGCAAGCTGCATGCCCTGGGCTGCAAGACCATGCTGCTGGGTTGGGATTTCGAGTTCAATGACCAGGAGTCCGGTGAGCTGCAGACCACCAAGACGAGCACCGACCTGTGGAACGAGGTGAGCTACCCCTTGCCCATGCACGACCTCATCGAGGAGGGCCTGCGGGAGGACGATGAAGTGATCCGCGAGGTCTTCGTGTTGCGCGATCCTTCGCGTGAGCAGGATGCGGACGGTAACGAACGCGTGAGCGGTCCATTGACCATGGTGGACGATGAGCGGCACCGCAGCTCCATCATGAGCCTCCTGAACGGCTACGGATTCATCCGCTATCCGGAGAACAACCTCTTCTTCCGCTACGACGATCTGCAGGGCATCCCCTTCGAGGAGCTGGCGATCAACGATGAGGTGGAGTTCAACGTGGCCGTGAACCACAAGGGCCAGCGCGTGGCGCGCAGCATTACGCGCGCGGAGTAGGCCTTCAGGCAGCTCCCAGTCGCAGGGTGAACACGGTGCCCTGACCCGGTCCGGCGCTCGTCGCGATCAACGTTCCACCCATTGCTTCGGCCCATTGGCGAGCCTTGGCGAGGGATGAACGCCCCTGCGGTTCACCGTCCGTACTGCGTGAACTGAGCCAGGCGTAGCGCACAAAGAGCTGTTGCAGGTCTTCCGCGCTCAGCCCAACTCCGGGGTCCTGTACTTCGATGCTGACCTGTTCGCCCACCTGTCCAGCCCGCACGTGGATCGAGGCGCCTTGGGGGCTGAACTTGGATGCGTTGGAAAGCAACACGGAGATGATCTCGCCCAGGTAGTGGGCATCGGCGGACACGGTTAGCCCGGCACCTACGGCCACGGTCACCTGCTGCGCCTTGCGGGTGAAGCGGTGCTGGAGTTGTTGTTGTGCCTTTACGATCGTTGGGAGCAGTTCCACGGCCTGCCGTTCCAAGGTCCCCACGCTGCGGTCGACGCCGAGGTCGTCCAAGAGCACCTCGGTCTCGCGAAGGGCTTTGAACTGCTGCTGCATACCGAACTCGTACAGCTCTTTCGACTCGTCCGTGGTGGCGTGGGCACCCAGGTGTTGGATCACCTGCTGCAGCCCGGCCAGGCGGTTGCGCAGGTCATGGGCGAACTTGTGCAGGCGTTCCGCTTGTGCGGCGTTCGCGCGACGATCGTCCTGAAGGGGCATGGTGAATATCGGTCACTCCTGGGCGAAGCGCATCAGCACGTCCTCCAGGCTGTCGGAATTGATGGGCTTGGACAGGTAGTGGCAGTCCTTCAGCTCGCGGATTGCGGCTATGATCTCCGGTTTGGTGCTGGCCGTGAGGAACAGGATGGGGATAGGCTGTCTCGCATGGATCTCCTGGGCCAGTTCCAGTCCGGTCTTTTCGCCCTTCAGGTAGATGTCCATGATGATGAGGTCCGGTGTGGTGCTGCGGAGCAGGTCGTCCGCTTCTTCCGAACTCCGTGCCGTACCCACCACATCAAACCCCATTCCTTCCAACTGCAGCCGGTAACCGAAGGAGATGATGGTCTCGTCCTCGATGATGATCACCTTTTTCATGGTCGTGGGTTCAGGTGGTCCGTGGGTTGATGATCGATGCCGAGCGCTCGCGCAACACCTGCTCGAAGCTATCCACTGTGAGGGCCTTTTCGACATAGCCGCTCACGGATCGGATGGCAAGGGCCTGTTCGAGGTCGGCCGGTCGGTTGCTGGAGGAGAACATGATGACCGAGGTGGTGCCGTTGGGCAGCAGTTCCTCGCGCTCGCAGATGTGCAGGAATTCAAAGCCGTTCACACGCGGCATGTTGATGTCCACGAACATGAGGTCCGGCATGTCGTCGGTCGTTCGCATGAAATCCAGTGCCTCTTCGGCGGAGGTGTGGCAGGTGAGGCGACCCGCGAAGCCGGCCTTCTTCAGCACCAGCTTGGTCACGAAGTTGCAATCATCCTCGTCGTCGACGAGCAGGATATGGGCGATGGGGAGAGTGGCTTCCGTGATCATGTGCTTACAGCGGACGCTTTGAACGGTGCTCAGCGATAAAAGTTCCACCGATCGAACCTGCTGCGGACAGGCGTGTACGGGTGGGTCAAGATCGATGCCATGACACATCCGATGGACCACCTGCTCCGAACCCTGCGGAAGGACGCGCGTCATTTCCAGATCGTGTTCCTCTCCACCTTCCTGGCCTACGGTGTGCTGGCCCTGCAATGGGACGCTGAATGGCAGCGCTACCTCGTATTGTTGGTCACCACGCTGTCGACACAAGCCATCTTCATCCGTTGGAAGGGACTGCCGTGGAGCGCGTTGAAGAGCGCATTGATCACCGCGCTCGGACTGTGCCTGCTGCTGCATGCGGGCAGTTTGTGGACCGCTGCGCTGGGAGCGGCCGTCGCCATCGCCAGCAAGTTCCTCATCCGTGTGGGTGGCAAGCACATCTTCAATCCGGCCAACATCGGTATCGTCGGGGCGATGCTCCTGACCGGTGATGCCTGGGTAAGCCCCGGACAATGGGGCGCAGGACCTGCCCTGGTGTTCCTGGTGGGTGCTGCCGGACTGATGGTGGTGCTCCGCGTCGGGCGCATCGATACAAGCATGGCCTTCCTGCTCACGTTCGCACTGCTGGACCTGGGCCGTACGGTCCTGTACCTGGGCTGGGGCATGGATGTGTGGGCGCATCGGATGATGAACGGGTCCCTGGTGCTGTTCAGCTTCTTCATGATCACCGATCCGATGACGACGCCCAACGCACCCCGGGCGCGTATCGCATGGAGCGTCCTCGTCGCACTGATCACCTTCGGCATGGGCGCGTTCGCACATGTGCACACCGCCCCGGTGTGGGCCCTCTTCGCGTTCTGCGCGGTCACACCGGTGCTCGATGCCCTCTTCAAGGGAGAACGCTTCAGCTGGTTGCCGGGCGATCGGCATCCCACGGAACGGAGCTCACTGAACGTTCCTGTCACCGCAAGAGCCTGAACCTCGCTTCATAACACAACATGCACCGAACCATGAGAACGCACCATCTCTTCACCATCGCCGCACTGCTTGCCGCCGGAAGTGCTTCCGCCTTCTGCGGATTCTACGTGGCCCGCGCGGATGCCACGCTCTTCAACGATCGCAGCGAGGTGATCCTCGTACGCGACGGCCAGCGCACCATCATCACCATGAGCAATGACTTCAAGGGGAACGTGAAGGACTTCGCCATGGTGGTGCCCGTGCCCACCGTGCTGCAGCAGAGCGATATCCGGATCGTGGAGCGTAGTGTGTTCAGCGCGCTCGATGCCTACAGTTCGCCGCGCCTGGTGGAATACTGGGACGAGAACCCCTGTCAGAAATGGCAGTATGCGGAAGCCGAGGAGGTCATGGACATGGTGACGTCCAACAACGCCGCATCAGCTCCCCGCATGCGGGAGATGAAGGCCAAGGACTATGGCGTGACGATCGAGGCGCAGTACGCGGTGGGGGAGTACGACATCCTGATCCTGGGGGCCAAGGAGAGCAACGGCCTGAAGGACTGGTTGCTGGACAATGGATACAAGATCCCGGAGAGCGCGCATGAAGTGTTGGACCCGTACATCCGCAGCGGCATGAAGTTCTTCGTGGTGAAGGTCGACCTGCAGCGCATGCAGGCGAGCGGATACGACTTCCTGAGGCCCATCCAAGTACGCTTCGAAAGCGAGAAGTTCATGCTGCCCATCCGATTGGGAATGGCCAACAGCAGCGGGGTGCAGGACATGATCATCTATGCCTTCACCCGCACCGGCCGTGTGGAATGCGTGAACTACCGCACCGTGAAAGTGCCCTCGGACAAGAACATCCCCCTGTTCACCAAGGAGCGCTTCGGTGAGTTCTACAAGGACCTCTTCGCCAAGAACTGGAAGCAGGAGGGACGCAACGCCGTGGCGCTGGAATATGCCTGGAATGTGACCCCTTCCTGGGGCGGCATGAAATGCGACCCCTGTGTGGGACCGCCACCGATGCCGAACGAATTCGCGCAGGCCGGGGTGGACTGGGCCGGCAATGGCGGTGGCCAGGTCTTCTTCACCCGCCTCCATGTGCGCTATGGTCGCGACAAGTTCCCTCAGGACCTTGCCTTTCAGGTGACCCCGAACACGGAGCATTTCCAGGCGCGGTACATCCTGACGCATCCGGCCACAGGTGACCTCAGTTGCAATGCCGGGCAGGACTATCTCGAGGAACTGTTCTACCGCCGCACGCGGGAGATGGATGAGCTGTATGCGCTGACCGGCTGGGACCTCACCAATGAGCGGAACTACATGAACGAGGTGAAGGGGAGGATGACCCCCACACGGCGCAACGGTCTCGAGGTGCCCTACATCCCGACCAGTGGTCCTGGGCCTGGAGGGGACGGCCCCAACGGCCCAACGGCCCTGGTGCTCGGTCTGTTGGCCCGGCTCCTCGGTTCATACCTGATGCGCAGCAGAACGGTCGTATCGTTGGAATGAGCATGCGATCGATGGTGGAACAGGGGGCGCGCGAGCGCCCCTTCTGCTTTATCGAAGGGCATGGCCCAGCTTCACGATGTTGTCCGGTGCACCAAGCAGGTGGAGCGTATCATCGGTGAGGATGCGCACGCTGCCGGTTACCGGGGTGATGTACCGACCATCGCGGCGGATGGCCAGGACGGTGATGCCGAAGTGTTCCCGCAGGGCCGCCTCCTGGATGGTGTGGCCCACCACCTTGCCCTTGCCCAGCGTCACGGTGATGGTGGCGATCTCCATGTCGGTGACCACCGGTCCGTCCAGCGTCCGGCTCTTCAGCTTGTTGGCCGGCACGCCGCGCAGCATCCCGTAGTGGTCTCGGCGGCAGGAGGCGATGAGGCCCTGGATCCGGTCCTCGGGGACCAGGTATTTGCGCAGCACCTTGTGGAAGATCTGGATGCTGGTCTCGAACTCCTCAGGGATCACCTCGTTGGCACCCACGTCCATGATGGGACCCATCTCCCGGACGAACCGCGTCCGCACGATGATGTGCGCCGTGGAGGTGAGCGAACGCAGGGAGGCCACGATGTTCCGGGTGATCGCGGCATCGCTGACGGCCACCACCACCACCCGGGCGCGTTCCACATGGGCCTGTTCCAGCAGGTGCGTGTTGGCCGCATCGCCCACCAGCACGTTGATGCCCAGTTTTCTGGCCTTTGCCGCCAGATCGGGATCTTCCTCGATCACCACGCAGTTCACCCCGGAATTGATCGCCGAACTCGCCACGTTCTGCCCGTTCAGCCCGAAGCCCACGATCACCAGGTGGTCGCGGAGGACCTTGGCAAGGACCCTGTCCTGTTCCTTGCGCACGCGGCCCAGACGGTCAAAGCGTTTCGAGACCTGTGCGGGGACGAAGGAGAGGAACGTGCGCCGCACGATGCGTTCGGAAAACTCCAGCATGAACGGGGTGGCGCCCATGCTGATGATGGCCACGGACAGGAAGATCTGGTAATGCGCCTCGCTGAGCAGTCCATGCTCCAGGCCGGGAAGTGCCAGGATGAAACCGAACTCGCCGAGCTGGAAGAGCGACAGTCCGCTCATCATGGCGGTGCGCAAGGGATAGCGCAACACCCACACGGCGATCATCGCGGCCAATACCTTCAACAAGGTCATCACGATCGTGAGTCCGAGAATGGTGAACGGTGCTTCCGTGAACTGCCCGATATCGACCAGCATGCCGATGGAAACAAAGAAGAAGCTCATGAACAGTTCGTGGAAGGGCAGCACGATCCCAGTGGCGTGGTACGCGTGGTCGGTCTCACTGATCACGAGGCCGGCGAAGAAGGCACCCAAGGCCAGCGAGAGCCCCAGGGCCTGTGTGGCATAGGCCGCGGCGAAGCAGATCACCACGATGGTGATGATGAACAGCTCGTTGCCCTTGCCTTTGACCGCTTCGCGCAGCAAGCGCGGCACCACGTATCGCCCGCTGACGAATACCAATACCAGCAACAGGAGCATCTTTCCAAGGAGCAGGAGCAGATCGCCGGTGATGTCGTCACTTTTCCCCGCGAGCAGTGGGGTCACGAGCATCATGGGCACCACGATGATGTCCTGGAAGATGAGGATGGCCGTAGCGACGCGTCCATGGGCCGCATCCATCTTCCCCTGTTCCTGCAACACGCGCAACACGATGGCCGTGCTGGAGAGCGTGACCAGGAAGCCGATGAACACCGCACTTTCTGTGCGCATGCCGAAGGCCCCGAGGATGAGGACCACGGCCCCGATGGTGAGACCGGCCTGCAGCGTTCCGCCGATGAGCACCGTGCGACCAAGGGAGGCCAGCTTCTTCAGGCTGAACTCCATGCCGATGACGAAAAGCAGGAAGATGACGCCGATCTCGGCCATGGCCTGCACCTCATCCACCTCCTTCACCCAGCCCAGGCCATGGGGGCCGGCGATCATCCCGGTGAGGATGAAGCCCAGGATGCCCGGCAGCTTGAAGCGCCTGAACAGCAGCAATATCCCGGCGGCGAGGCCGAGGATGACGATGAGTTCACCGAAGAGGGGGAAGTGCATGTCTACTTCTTGAACACCAGCCACACGGCTGCGATGAGGAGCACCCCGGCCAGCGCATGGTTCCAGCGCAGGGCCTCGTTCCGGAAGGCCACCAGCGTAAAGATGGTGAAGACCACCAGGGTGATGACCTCCTGCAGCACCTTCAGTTGGACCAGGGTGAAGGGCCCGCCGTGCTCCACATGTCCGATGCGGTTCGCCGGGACCTGCAACACATACTCGAAGAACGCCAGACCCCAGCTGATGAGGATGATGGAGAGGAGCCCCAACCCCTTTGACCATTCAAAGTCCTTGAAACGGAGGTGCCCGTACCAGGCCAGCGTCATGAAGGCGTTGGAAAGCAACAGCAGACCGATGGTGTAGGCGACCTTCAAAGCGGGATACGGTGCTGCGAAGGTCTCCTTCAGCGATGCCTTCTGCGCTGATGCGGCCGTCGCACGGTCAACGTTCGTGTGTTGATCCCGGCCTTGATACATTGCACACCATGCTGGAACACCACAGACAGCCGTTGCTCTCCAGGAGGGCGTTCCTTGTCCGGCAGCTTCGCTTCCTCGGTTTCGCCTTGTTCTTCGTGGGCATCTCGCTGGCCATCGGGGTGGCAGGCTACATGCATTTTGCCCGGTTCACCTTCGTGGATGCCTTCCTCAACGCTAGCATGATCATGGGGGGCATGGGTCCTGTCGTCGAACTGCCCAACGATGCGTCGAAGGTCTTCGCTTCCCTCTATGCCTTGTTCAGTGGCATCGCCTTGCTTGGGACCGTCGCACTGATCCTCACTCCGCTGCTGCATCGCCTGTTACACGCGCTGCACTTGGACGACGACGATCACTCCTGATCCCCCTGCATTCGGCAGAGACCTCTTAAGTCCTTTGGATCAGCTCAGTTCGTGATCATTTCCGATCACTCCTCGCGCGTCTGTGCCCAGGTCCGGTATCGGACCGTGATCGGTTCGCGGTCAGCGGGAACCTCCCGCAAGGGCTCGCAGGCCTTCAAGCTCGCGTGCAGTTCCGTCGGAAGCGCTTGGTAGAGCGCAGTGCCCTCTGACTTCCACGCCAGCATCTCGTCGCTCACGTCCTTCACCACCCGCGCCGGATTGCCCACGATCACCTTGCGCGCCGCCCACACGGATCCGGCCCGCAGGAAGGAGAGGGCCCCCACGATGCACCCATCGCCGAGTTCCACGTTGTCCATCAGTACCGCGTTCATGCCCACCATGCAGTTGCGTCCCACGTGTGCTCCGTGGATGATGGCCCCGTGACCGATGTGCGCGCCCTCCTCCAGCCGCACCGTCACGCCGGGGAACATGTGGATGGTGCAATTCTCCTGCACATTGCACCCATCTGCGATGACGATCTCGCCCCAATCGCCGCGCAGCGCAGCCCCAGGCCCGATGTACACGTGGCTGCCGATGATGACATTGCCGGTGACGACGGCCTGCGGATGCACAAAGGCGGAGGGATGGACCACCGGTCGATATCCGTTGAATTCGTAGATCATGGAGGGTTGATGGCCCGCAAGTTAACCCGGCTTGACGGGCATGTCGGGCGGATATCGTATGTTAACCCTGGGTTAAGGATCGGTAATCGCAAGTTGACCGATCACGGACCCGGATACATTTGGCCGCCGAAACCGATCCCCATGTCCCTGGAAAGCATCCTCAAGATCTTCAAGCCTCGCGATCGTGTGTTCTTCTACCACTTCGAGGCCTCCGCTGCGAACGTGCTGAAGATGTCCGAGGACCTTATGGCGATCATGAACACCGAGCCCGGTTCACAGCGAACGGCCTTGTTACAGCGCCTGGAGATCGCCGAGCATGCCAACGACGACCTGACGCACACCATCTTCACTGACCTCGCACGGAATTTCATCACGCCCATCGACCGCGAGGACATCCACTACCTGGCCTCCAGCTTGGATGACGTGGCGGATTATATCCTCGCTTCGGCCAAGAACCTGGAGCTGTTCGGCATCGGCAAGCCGGATGAGACCTGCCGTGAACTGGCGCGCCTGGTGAACGAGGGCGCCCGCATCGTGCAGATGGCCGTACAGGGCCTGCGGAACATGCACAAGACCAACGCGCACAGCGAGTTCGTGGTGCAGATCAACAGCATGGAGAACCAGGCCGACGAGGTGCATGACCGCGCCATCCAACGGCTTTTTGCCGAGGAGAAGGACCCCATCCAGCTGATCCGGATGCGCGACATGTATTCCACCCTCGAGATGGCCACGGACAAGTGTGAGGACGTGGGCAACGTGATCGAGTCCATCATGTTGAAGTACGCCTGAGCACATGACGCTGCTCATCGTCATCATTGCGCTGGCGTTGATATTCGACTATATCAACGGCTTCCACGACGCGGCCAATTCCATCGCCACCATCGTCAGTACCAAGGTGCTGACACCCTTCCAGGCAGTGGTCTGGGCGGCGGCCTTCAACTTCATCGCTTACTTCATTTTCAGCGACCACCACGTGGCCAATACCGTGGCCAAGACGGTCCACGAAGAGTTCATCACCCTGCGCGTGGTGCTCGCCGGCCTGCTCGCTGCCATCACCTGGAACCTGCTGACCTGGTGGTACGGGATCCCGAGCAGTTCGTCGCACACCCTCATCGGCGGTTTTGCCGGTGCGGCCCTGGCGGGTGCCGGGTTCGATATCGGCAGTATCAACCTGGAGAAGATCGGCCTGATCGCCGCGTTCATCTTCCTGGCGCCCATACTGGGCATGGTCATCTCCATTTTCATCACCCTGGTCACCATCGTCCAGCGCCTCTGGCTGCGTGTGCTGCTCATCGCCATCGCCACGGCCATCACCTCGATGTTCATCCTCAAGAACATGGACCTGCGGATCGCGATGGTCGCCTTCTCCCTGGTGTTCATCGTCGCCTACATCTGGGACCTCACCAGCAAGCCCAGCGCCACACGGACCGCCAACCTGTACAAGCGGCTTCAGCTGCTGAGCTCCGCCGCCTTCAGCATCGGGCACGGTGGCAACGATGCGCAGAAGGTGATGGGCATCATCATGGTCGCCCTGGTGGCCGGTGGTGAGCGAGCGGCCTTGGATGACATGCCCTACTGGGTGCCCCTCGCCTGTTACGGAGCCATCGGACTGGGCACCCTGAGCGGCGGTTGGAAGATCGTGAAGACCATGGGCACACGGATCACCAAGGTGACCCCGCTGGAAGGCGTGTGTGCGGAATCGGCCGGTGCCATGACCCTGTACATGACCGAACAGCTCGGCATCCCGGTGAGCACCACGCACACCATCACGGGTGCCATCATCGGTGTGGGCGTCACCAAGCGCGTGAGCGCCGTGCGCTGGGGCGTGACCATCCAGCTGCTCTGGGCCTGGATCCTCACCATCCCGGTGAGCGCCGTGCTCGCGGCCATCGCCTATTGGCTCTGCGGCTTCTTCATAGCGTAGGTCCGCAGCGGCTGGAAAGGCCGTCACAGCTGCCCTTGGCAAATTCCATCACGCCCGCTCCGTGAACGACGGTCGCCCAGCCGTTACCTTGGTGCGCCCAAGCCCAGGGTCATGTCCATCATTCTGAACGACGCCGGTCATCACCGGCATTTGCTCCCCCTCACGTTCACCCGTCCGGTAGGCCAGTTGCGCCCGGGAATCCTGCGTCTGGGCGAGGGGTGGTACGTGCGCAGCGGTATCGCCGTGGGCTACCGCACGGAAGGTTACCTCGCTGCATCGTTCCCCATTCCGCCGGGCGTGCCCAGCTATGAGGTGGACGGTTCCCTGTTCCCCACGGACCAGCTCGTCTCTGCTGTGCTGGACCTGCGGGCAGGTCAGGTGCTGGTGCAGGAGGGCCGCGCACTGGCCTTCGCGCTGGAGGGCGATGCCGTACCTGCGCCGCTGGACTGGAGCGGTGCACCGGCCTATCTGCGTCAGGTGGCGTTCACCGGTGAAGTCATCCGCTTCGAACGTCCCTGGCATCTGTTCCAGCACTGCGGCAAGGCCATCGCGCACGATTTTGCGCTGCTCACCGAAGGGCGCCGTTCGCAGCGCCTCAGCGCACTGAACACGGTGGTGGGCGATCCCGACCTCATCTTCCTGGAGGAGGGCGCAGTGGTGGAGGCCAGCATTCTGAACACGAAGAACGGTCCCATCTACATCGGCAAGGATGCCGAGGTGATGGAAGGCTGCATCATCCGTGGTCCCATGGTGCTGGGCGATCATGCCCAGTTGAAGATGGGGGCCAAGGTCTACGGCCCGTCAGCCTTCGGGCCCGAATGCCGGGTGGGGGGGGAGGTGAACAACAGCGTGATGCTGGGCTATAGCAACAAGGGGCACGATGGTTTCCTGGGCAACAGCGTGCTGGGCGAGTGGTGCAACCTGGGCGCGGACACCAACAACAGCAACCTGAAGAACACCTACGGCTCCATCAAGGTGCATAGCTATGACAGCGGTGGTGATGTGGATACCGGCCTGCAGTTCTGCGGCCTGATCATGGGCGATCATGCCAAGAGCGGGATCAATACCATGTTCAATACCGGTACCGTGGTGGGCGTGGCCGCCAACGTCTTCGGCGGTGGATTCCCGCCCAAGCACATTCCCTCCTTCGCCTGGGGCGGAGCGGAGGGCTTCGATACCTACGACATTGAACGGGCATTGGTCACTGCGCGGCGCGTGATGGAGCGCAGGAGCATTCCCCTGGACTCCTTGGACGAGGCTGTGCTGCGGCATGTGTTCACGACCACACGGCAGTAGGACCGCGTGCTCACCTGTCCATCTGACAGGTACACCTGCCGCGGCACGAAGCTTGGCAGGAGAACGGTCCGCGGCGAACGCTGGTCCTGATCGGACCCTTCGCGGCGACGGTATCTTTGTGACTGACATCCTGACCCCATTCTGTCGATGAACGACATCCTCCATACTGACAGCCTCTTCAGCTCCGACCAGATCGAGAATGAGACCGAGCTCATTCCCCTGATCACGTCGGAGGACGAAGAGCAGATGAACGCGGAGAGCACGCCGCCCGAGCTGCCCATCCTGCCTTTGCGCAACACTGTGCTTTTCCCGGGTGTGGTCATCCCCATCACCGTGGGCCGCGACCGCAGCATCCGCTTGATCCAGGACGTGTACCGGGGCAACCGCACCCTGGGTGTGGTGAGCCAGAAGGACGGCCAGTTGGAGGAGCCGCGTGCCGAGGACCTCAACAGCGTGGGCACCATCGCCACCATCATCCGCATGTTACGCATGCCGGACGGCAGCACCACGGCCATCATTCAGGGCAAGAAGCGTTTCGAGATCACTGAGATGATCAAGGTGGACCCCTATTTCACCGCGCGGGTGAAGGAGTTCGAGGAGATCCGTCCGGCCAAGGACGACAAGTCGTTCCAGGCCTTGGTGAGCTCCCTGAAGGACCTCGCACTGGAGATCATCAAGCAGAGCCCGAACATCCCCACGGAGGCCCAGTTCGCGCTGAAGAACATCGACAGCCCGAGCTTCCTGGTGAACTTCATCAGCAGCAACATGAACGCCGAGGTGGTCGAGAAGCAGAAGATGCTCGAGGTCGCCGACCTGCGCGAACGCGCCAGCCTGTTGTTGGCTCACCTCACCAAGGAGCTGCAGATGCTCCAAATGAAGAACGAGATCCAGAGCAAGGTGCGCACCGAGGTGGACCGCCAGCAGCGGGAGTACTTCCTGCACCAGCAGATGAAGACCATCCAGGATGAGCTGGGCGGCAACCCCATCGAGCAGGAGATCGACGACATGCGCGCCAAGGCGGCCAAGAAGAAGTGGACGCGCAAGGTGGGAGAGGTCTTTGAGAAGGAATTGATGAAGCTTCAGCGGATGAACCCGGCCGGCGCCGAGTTCAGCGTGCAGAGCAACTACGTGCAGCTCCTGCTTGAACTCCCTTGGGGCGAGTACAGCAGCGACAAGTTCGACCTGAAGAACGCGCAGAAGATCCTGGACCGCGACCACTTCGGTCTGGAAAAGGTGAAGGAGCGGATCATTGAGCACCTTGCCGTGCTGAAGTTGAAGGGCGACATGAAGGCACCGATCATCTGCCTGTACGGCCCTCCCGGCGTGGGAAAGACCAGCCTGGGCAAGAGCATGGCCGAGGCACTGGGCCGCAAGTACGTGCGCATGAGCCTCGGTGGCCTGCATGATGAGGCCGAGATCCGTGGCCACCGCAAGACCTACATCGGTGCCATGCCCGGCCGGTTGATCCAGAGCCTGAAGAAGGCGGGCACCAGCAACCCCCTCTTCGTCCTTGACGAGATCGACAAGGTGGGCCGCAGCAACCAGGGCGATCCAGCCAGCGCGCTGCTGGAGGTGCTCGACCCGGAGCAGAACAATCACTTCTACGACAACTACGTGGAGGTGGAGTACGACCTGAGCCGCGTGATGTTCGTGGCCACGGCCAATTCCCTGAGCTCCATCCATCCCGCGCTGCGCGACCGCATGGAGATCATCGAGGTGAACGGTTATACACAGGAGGAGAAGGTGGAGATCGCCAATCGCCACCTGCTGCCCAAGCAGTTCACCGAGAACGGCATCAAGCCCAAGCAGCTGAAGTTGCAGGCCGGTCTCATCGAGGCCATCATCGACCAGTACACCGATGAGAGCGGCGTGCGCACCCTGGAGAAACGCATCGCCAAGCTGGTGCGCTACCGGGCCAAACAGATCGCGCTGAAGGAGAAGCACAGCATCACCATCGGCGTCGATGACCTGGTGCGCATCTACGGTCCCAGCCATGCGCGCGACAAGTACCAGGGCAATGACGTGGCCGGGGTGGTCACCGGTCTGGCCTGGACGCCCACGGGTGGCGACATCCTGTTCATCGAGACCAGCATTACCAAGGGCGAAGGCAAGCTCACGCTCACCGGCAACTTGGGCGATGTGATGAAGGAAAGTGCGGTGATCGCCCTGGAATACCTCAAGGCGCACAGCACCATCATCGGCATCGACCCCGATGTGTTCAAGCGCTGGAACGTCCACGTGCACGTGCCGGAAGGCGCCACCCCCAAGGATGGACCGAGCGCCGGCATCACCATGCTCACGAGCATCGCCAGTGCCTTCACCCAGCAGAAGGTGCGCAAGTTCACCGCCATGACGGGTGAGATCACCCTGCGTGGCCGCGTGCTGCCGGTCGGCGGCATCAAGGAGAAGATCCTCGCCGCCAAGCGCGCGGGCATCAAGGAGATCGTCCTCAGCGCCGACAACCGCAAGGACATCGAGGACATCGATGCGCGCTACACCAAGGGCATGCGTTTCACCTACGTCAACGAGATGATCGAGGTGGTAAAGCACGCCCTGCTTAAGGAGAAGGTGGAGAACGCGCTGAAGGTGGCATAGGCCAGGGTCGAGGATGTCAATTGCGGATCGCGACAGCTGATCTTCGGGCGGTCGTACGACCTCATCATGGCACCAGATGCTCGGAGTCCAGTATCCAAACGACGAATTTTGTTCCGTAGAACAGGAGGGCTCCCGCCAAGGTCAGGGCGATCATGATGACCGCCCAGACCCTCGGGCTCGTTCCAGGTATGAAGTCCGAGTAATGCCAGCGACGTACGTCCTTGTAGCTGTAGGACGGATCCGCAGCCTGTTGGGAAGTGGGGAACTCCTCCGTGGGTCGTGACGGTCCTTTCGG
>JBGTAJ010000213.1:0-11285 GCA_041749915.1 Flavobacteriales bacterium | reverse complement strand
GGCTATACCGACAACTACCTGCGTGTATCGCTTCCCTACGATACGACCTTGGTGAACACAGTGGTCCCTGTGACACTGGAGCGCATTACGGGTGAAGGACAATTCACTGGCCCGGTCGGGGCATTCCGATCATCTGATCTTCTGATCGTCTGACCGACCCGATCGGCATGTACCCCACGCTCTACCACGCCCTCCTCGACCTCACCGGACTGGACCTCCCGTTCCTGAAGTTCATGAACAGCTTCGGCTTTTTCGTGGCCGTGGCCTTCGTCTTCGCCAGCTGGACCCTGAGCCTGGAGCTGCGCCGGCGCGAGCGCACTGGTCTGCTGCAGTCTTCCGTCCGCAAAGTCACCGTGGGCCTTCCCGCCACGCCCACCGAGCTGATCATCAACGGCCTCATCGGCTTTCTGCTCGGCTTCAAGGCGGTGTACCTACTGTTCAATTTCACTGAAGCAACGTCCGACCCGCAGGCCTTCCTGCTCAGTGGCACGGGTTCCTTCATCGGTGGCCTCATCGGTGGTGCGCTGATGGCCTGGCAACGATGGCGGGAAAAGGACAAGGTGAAGCTGGCCAAGCCGCGTACCGAGGAAGTGCGCATGCTGCCCAGCGACCACGCCAACAACATCACCCTGCGCGCCGCGCTCTGGGGCATCATCGGCGCCAAGCTCTTCCATTGGCTGGAGAACCCGGACGAGTTCCTGCGCTTCGTGCAGAACCCCAGCGGCGACATGATCTTCAGCGGCCTCACCATGTACGGCGGGCTCATCGTGGCGGGCTTCATGGTCATCCGCTATTTCAAGCAGCACGACATCCCCGTGTGGCAGGGCGCGGACAGTGCGGCCCCCGGCGTGATGCTGGCCTATGGCATCGGCCGCATGGGCTGCCAGGTGAGCGGTGATGGTGACTGGGGCATTGTGAACACCACCTTCCTGGGCCCCGGTCCGAAGTGGTTCTGGCAGTACGACTACCCGAACAACGTGAACAGCGTGGGCATTCCGCTCACCGACGGCCGGCCCTGCTTCGACGGCTACTGCATGGTGCTGCCCGAGACCGTGTTCCCCACGCCGCTCTATGAGATCATCGTGAGCGTGGGCTTCTTCTTCCTGCTGTGGTCGCTGCGCAAGCGCCGTCAGCCGGCGGGCATGATCTTCTTCCTCTACCTCTTCCTCAACGGCCTGGAGCGCTTCTTCATCGAGAAGATCCGCGTGAACGTGCAGGTGCTGGGCACCATCACACAGGCCGAGATCATCGCGACGTTGTTGATGATCGTCGGCATCGGCGGCATGCTCTGGCTGCGCAAGACCAAGACCCCATCCCATGGAACTGGAACAACTCACTAAACAGGTCGAAGCGATCTGCATCGACATCGCCGCCTTCATCCGCGAGGAAGCGCCCAAGTTCACCGAGGCCGATGTGAACACCAAGAGCGCGAACAACCTGGTGACCCACGTGGACCACACGGCAGAGGACCGCATCGTGGAGGCGCTGGAGAAGATCCTGCCGGAGGCGGGCTTCATTGCCGAGGAAGGCAGTGGCGTCCAAGGCACCGGGCTCAACTGGATCATCGACCCCCTGGACGGCACCACCAACTTCGTGCATGGCGTGCCGTGCTACTGCATCAGCATCGCCCTGGTCGATGGCACCGAACCCTTGCTGGGCGTGGTGCACGAGGTGACCCGCGATGAGCGCTTCACCGCCTGGAAGGAAGGCGGCGCGTACTTGAACGGCAAGCCCATCCGTGTCTCTGCCCGCAAGGAACTGCAGGACAGCCTGCTCGCCACGGGCTTCCCTTATGACGATTTCGGCTACGAGGCCGAGTACATGGACCTCCTGCGCGAACTGATGCACCGCACCCGTGGCATCCGCCGCCTGGGCAGTGCTGCCGCTGATCTGGCCTACGTGGCCTGCGGGCGTTTCGAGGCGTTCTACGAGTACGGGCTCAACAGCTGGGACGTGGCCGCCGGTGTGCTGCTGGTGCGCGAGGCAGGTGGCAAGGTCAGCGGCTTCCAGCCCAGCAAGGACCCGGTGTTCGACGAGGAGATCGTGGCCAGCAATAGCGCCATCCACGACGAACTACTGGAGGTCATCGAGCGCAACTGGCAGCGACAGGATTCATAACGATAGCCCCGAAAACGATGAACGCCCCGGAGATCCCGGGGCGTTCATCGTTCATGCGCCACCCGATCAGAGACCCTCCGCGAATTGCTGGAACTCCTCCAGCGTGGTGGGTGAGAAGCTCAGGTCCACGCTCAGTCCGGCCGACACCGTGGCCGATGCCGTGGCCCAGGAATAGCTGCCACCAAGGTTCGAAAGCGCAATGATCTGCACGTTGATGCCCACCGGCACCTGGTAGCTCCCGCCTGTAGCAAAGACGTTCGTACCGGGTGAGTTCAGCCTTGTGATGCTGTTCATGTCCGGGAAGACCAGCCAGACCAAGGTGTTGCTCACGTCATGACCGCTCGGGCACACGGCTTCCACACCGGTGATCGGGGACTGGTTCATGAAGTAGTCGCAATTGATCCAGCCCAGCGAGTCACTGGGGAAGCTGTAAGAGAGCGTATCCTGACCAAGGCCTGTATTCCCGAAAGGGTCCCAGGTGATGATGCCATTGCCGTCCACGGTGCCACTGAACAATTGCATGTTGGGATCCACTCCATTGGGGGCAGGCACGTTCACAGATCCCGCATTCTCCGCCAAGCGCAGCTGTTGGCCGCCTTGGGTCACGTTCAGGTAATACTGACCACCGCTGACCAAGGGGCGCATTTGTCCATTGTCGTTGCCCAGGGTCTGCTTGTTCAGCCAGAGCATGTCTCCTACGGTGAGGGCCTCCACCAGTTCCACCTGCACCGTTCCGGTGACCGTAGCCCCGGCCAGCGTGCGGAACGCGTTGGCTGGAAAGTACATGGTAACACCATCCTGCCCACTAACGGTTCCTCCGGAAGCGGCGCTTAGTGAGAATATCTGAGTGGCATCCTCCACATGCTGTTGAAAGATCGCCAGCATCGCGTTGGTGCCCGGCGTGGTCGGCCCAGCGGGCGTGGCAGCCTCGTCATCATCCTTCTTGCAACCGACGAAGAGCGCGACCGAGAGCATGGTCGCCAGTAGGAACCGTTCCGTGGACATGGGCAGGGGGTTATAGGGATGGTGAGTTCCATCCATAGCCATACACGGGAGCCCAAGGGCAAGGGTTGGGTGACCTTGGAATTAATTCCAGCACTGGTCGCTTAGGCTCGGACATTCGATCCCGTTCCCCTTCCCTGATGCAGGAGCAACAAGCCCAAAAAGGTCAACGCACCGTTCACCAGCAACAGCTCGAAACCGAATTTGTATCCGCCGAAGAGCACCATGGAATATCGATCAAGGACGAAGGTGAACACCGGCGAGAGCACCGCCACCAGTGGCACCCAGCGGTCCTTCACGCCCATGCGCGTGAGCATGCCGAAGGCAAAGAGGCCCAACAAAGGACCATAGGTGTAGCCCGCGACCTTGAACACGGTCTTGATCACACTGTCATCGTTCAGGAGCTTGAAGAGCAGGATCAGCAGCACCATCACCACGCTCATGATCAGGTGGACCCGTTGGCGCAGCGGCAGGCGTTGCTCCTCGGGCCGTTCGTTGATCTCCAGCACATCCACACACACGCTGGTGGTGAGTGCGGTGAGGGCACTGTCGGCACTGGAATAGGCCGCGGCGATGAGGCCCAGGATGAAGAGCAGCCCCACGATCACCGGCAAGGTGCCACCGGTGGCGATCATGGGATAGAGCTGATCCGCCTTGGCGGGAAGGGCGATGCCGAAGCGTTCCACATACAGGAAGAACAGGGCGCCCAGCGCGAGGAACACCAGGTTCACCACCACCAGCACCAGGCTGAAGCTCACCATGTTCTTCTGCGCTTCACCGATGCTGCGGCAGCTCAGGTTCTTCTGCATCATGTCCTGGTCAAGCCCGGTCATGGCGATGGCGATGAACATGCCGCCGAGGAACTGCTTCCAGAAGTAGGTGCCCGGCTTGGGGTCATCGAAGAAGAACACGCGGCTCAGGTCGCTGGCCTTCACCTGGGCGAAGGTCTCGGCGATGCCCCAGCCCAGCTTCTGCCCCAGCAGTACCACGGTAAGGCCCACGGCGAGCAGCATGAACAAGGTCTGCAGGGTATCGGTCCAGATGATGGTGCGCATGCCGCCCTTGTGGGTGTAAAGCCAGATCAGCGCAATGGTGATCACCACCGTGACCACGAAGGGAATGCCCCAGGCGTCGAACAACAGGTACTGTAGCACGATCGCCACCAGGTAGAGCCGCGCCGCCGAACCCACACTGCGGCTTAGCAGGAAGAACCAGGCCCCAGTGAGGTAGCTGCTACGCCCGAAGCGTTCACCGAGGTAACCATAGATGGAGGTGAGCTGCAGCCGGTAGTACAGGGGCATCAGCACGAAGGCGATGACCGCATAACCCGGCAGGTAACCCAGCACCATCTGCAGGTAGCTGAACTGGTCCGCACCCACCATGCCCGGTACGCTGATGAAGGTGACCCCGCTGAGCGAGGCGCCGATCATGCCGAAGGCGACGATGTACCACGGTGACCTCCGCTCACCGAGGAAGAACGCGCTGTTGCCCGCACCGCGCGAGGTGACGACGGAGATGCCGTAAAGCAGCGCGAAGTAGGCGACGATGACGGATAGGACCAGCAGGGGCGACATGTGTGCGAAGGAAGCACGCCAATGACGCGGCCAATCCGCTGTACGACCGAAGTTGTCCGGTGCCCGTTGTTCGCTACCTCAATGGAACGGACCCGCAAAGGTCACTGGCGCATGACATGGTATAAGCTACGATCACGCCCAAGAGTGCGCTACAGAATACTTATTCCAGCACTGCTGAACAACAGAGCCCTAAAGCCCCACGAACCCGAAGCGGTAGCGTTTGCCACCGTTGTGCATGGTGGCCAGCACCACCAGATCGCCGTTCAGTTCAAAGAAGAACTGAGGCGATAAGCTCATCTCGAACACGGCGCCTTGGTGAAGGTTGAACAGGGGCAGTCCGTATTTGCGGTCGATGTAGGCCAGCTTGCCGTCCGGCTCGATGACGTGCAGGAAGGTGCCGTGCATGGTGGCCGGATCGAAGGCCTTGTGCTTCACGTAGCGCGTGCCATCGGGCTCCGTCCAGTTGGCCGGGGGGATCGAGGGAACGGACAGTTCCGTGTTGTTCCACAGGATGTAAAGCCGGTCGTTCCGCAGGTGGTACACGAAGGACCCGTATTCATCCACCGAGCTGTTACTGCGCACTTCCTGGCGTTTGTCGATGGTCTGCCACCACACCGGATCACCGCTTTTCGGGTCCAGGCAAAGCACCAGCACGTCGCCGTAGTTCCAGGAATAGCTGAACTGCATGGGCGATGAGCCGGCTATGGCCTTGCTGTCGGTCTTCACCTGCTCCATCAGCACCAACAGAAGGCCGTCGGAGCGCTGCAACACGTCCTTGACACCGAAGTCATCCAACTTGGCCTTGTCAATGTTGCCCGCATTGGCCACCCCGCTGAAGTGTGCGACCATGTCCACCGGCCAGGGCTGCATGCGCGAGGTCTCCAGGTCCAGTCCGTACCCGAAGCGGGCGTACCATGATCCGTGGAGCTCCTTGCTGTAGGCGCTCGGCTTGGTGGTGTAGGTGGCGTAAACCACACAGGCATTGTCCGCATCGAAGCCCAAATGGACATCCTCCAGTTCCATGCCTTCGGGGCCGGTCACGGGATGGGTCTTCCAGTTGCCTTTACCATCGTATCCATAGAGCCGGTACACCCACACGGGCTTCTGCCAGCTCTTCTTATAGAGATAGGCCCGGCCCACATCATCCACGGCCACTTGCTGCGCGGCACCCTTGTCTGCATCGAACTCCAATTCCTGCTCATGGCTCCACAGGCGTTCCATGGTGGGCAGTGCGAAGCAGGTCAGGCGGATCTTCTCCTTGGTGCCTTTCACGAAAGGCAGTTCGGAGAGCACCATCAGCTTGGTCCCATTGTCCGAAATGGCCCGCCGGTATGTTCCCCGGTTACCCATCTTCTCGGCCTGGATCATGTCCAGTTCAGCGATGTCGGTGAGCTTGCCGTCCAGCCCCAGCTCCTTCACCAGCAGGGCGTGTTTGCCGGCGGCCTTGTTCCAGTGTGACACGAAGGCGTAGATGGTGCCGTTCACCACCGTCACCTCATCCAGGAATTGGGCATCGCCCATCACGCCCACATTGAAGGGCACTTCGGTGCTGCCCTTGAACTCCAGCGTACTGGAATAGTGCTCCAGCCAATAGTGCTTCACGGTGGTGGCGTCCTCACTGGCACGCAGCAGCACGAAGCCCTGGTCACCCAGCGCCAGCAGGCGCTCGATGCGGCGTTCGGGGAAGTCGTTGGTGGCGGGAGGGCCCCAGCGATAGACGGGTTCCTGGGCCAGCACGGGCGTGCAGGACACCATGGCCAAGGCCAGCAGCAGGCGAACGATCATGGAAGGAATTACTTGGGGGTGCAGGCAGCGTTGTACTCCTGGATGATCTCCATGATCCGGAGCATGCCGTAACCGTCCTCCTTGGCCAGCACCTTGGCCGCCAGTTCCTTGTTCTCGGCCACGTACTCGCTCATCTTGGTGGCGAACTTCAGGCCGAAGTAGTCGAGCGAACGGGGCTTCTCGTCACCGGGCTTCATGAACACCATCACGGAAGGATAGAGGCGCTCCATGTAGGCCTCCTCGGTCTCGTTGGCACCTTTCTGGATCAGGGCGAAGTTCTCCGCCTTGTTGTACCACACGTACTGCATGATGCAACCTTCGGCCACCACCAGGTTGGCGCGGATCGCGGAACCGGAAAGCCCCCCGGAGTAGTTGATGCAGTGGTACACCTTGTCGGCCACCTTATACTCCTTCAGGTCGGAGGTCTTGTACTTCATCTTGCTCTTCTTGTCCTCCTGGTTGGCGAAGAACTGCACATCGTTCTGCATCGAATAGCGGTCCTGCAGTTTGATGTATCCATCGGTCCGGGTGCCGGCAGCGTCGATGACGTAACCGGGATAGAGGTCGCCCATGCGATAGACACTGGGGTCCCAGTTCTGGGCCGAAAGGGTTGCGGCAGACACGAGCAGCAATGCAGAGAATGCGGAACGAAGGAACATGTAGAGGTCAATTTAGGGTGGAAAGGTAGATCGGGCGGTGCCTACCAGCACAAGTCATGCCGGGATCGGGAGGGTACCTTCCCATCACTTGAATGCTCCAGAGGTGCCATGGTCCCGGACGAACGCCCTGCACGAGCGTTCAATTCGGCTGGACGGGACCCGTTGGGAAAATGGGTGCGATCTTCGGCCTCCGCCTTTAGGCGGTACCGCTGCCCATGATCACACGAACCTACCTGCGCCCGTACACGGCCATCCGGTATTCCTGGAAGAACATCCTGTTCAGTGCCTCCTGTGCCGGTCTTGCGTGGTTCTTCGCCGAACATCCCATCGGTTACAAGGTGGAGGTGCCGCTGCCACTGGTGGCCATCCTGGGCACGGCACTGGCCATCATCCTCGGCTTCCGGAACGCATCGGCTTACGACCGGTGGTGGGAGGCGCGCAAGATCTGGGGAGGCGTGGTGAACGAGAGCCGCACCCTCACGCGCCAGTTCCTAACGCTATCGGATCCACGTACCGTTCCACCCGGCCTGCGCGAGGCCATGCACACCTTGGTCCGCACCCAACTGGCCTGGATCAATGCGCTCCGCCTGCAACTGCGCGGCATTACGGACGATGAGGCCTGGACCCGGAGCGTGGCCCGGCACCTTCACCCGGCCACCCATGCCATCATCATGCAGGGAAGCAACCGGGTGACCCAGTTGAGCATGACCCAGGGCCGCGGCCTTCGTTCCCTGCACAGCGACGGCATCATGGACAGCATCCTGTTCGCCCAGGTGAGCGATACCCTCGGCCGCCTCACCGACCTACAGGGCATGGCCGAGCGCATCCGCTCCACTCCCCTGCCCCGTCCCTATGATTACTACACCATGGCCTTCCTGAACCTCTTCATCCTCTTCCTGCCTTTCGGGACGATCAGCCATTTTGCGGCACAGGGTCTGGCCTGGCTGGTGCTGCCGGTCACCGTGGTGGTCGGCTGGACATTCTTCCAGATCTACATCTTCGGCAAGGTGCTGTCCGTGCCCTTCGCCAATTGGCACACCGATGTGGCCTTGGATGCCATCTGCACCACCATCGAGATCGACCTGAAGGAGACCATCGGCGACCCGGACGTCCCGGCCCCGCTCGCTCCCCAGAACGGGGTGTTGATGTGAGGCAGGCGCAGTGTTGCACAGGATAGCTTTGCGCCCATGAGCCTTTCGTCCGTTCTGCTGGAGAATGCCGTGGACCAGTTGGCCACCCTGCCGGGCATCGGCCGGCGCACGGCCATGCGTCTGGCCCTGGACCTGCTGCGCCGTGAACCACAGGAGGTGGCGCGCTTCAGCGAGGCCATCCGCAGGATGCGCGAGGATGTGCGCTACTGCGAGGTGTGCTGCAACATCAGCGACGAGGCACGCTGCGCCATCTGTCGAGACACCGGCCGCGATGCCGGGCTGATCTGCGTGGTGGAGGATATCCGCGATGTGATCGCCATTGAGAACACCCGCCAGTTCAGGGGCCTGTACCATGTGCTCGGCGGCGTGATCAACCCCATGGAAGGCATCGGGCCGGACGACCTGCACACCCGCGAGCTCTTCGACCGTGTGCAACAGGGCGGCCTGCGCGAAGTGGTGCTGGCCCTGGGCGGGACCTTGGAGGGTGACACCACCAGCTTCTACCTGAACCGGAGACTGGGTGAAGCCGCCGTGCTGGTCACCACCATCGCGCGCGGCATCAGCGTGGGCACGGACCTTGACCAGGCCGATGAATTGACCCTGGGCCGTAGTATTGCCGATCGCAAACCCTATGAGCACCACCTGAAACGATGATCCAACGACCGGACCCTTCGAGGCGGCCCTGCGTACTGCGTGTTTCCGGACGTACGGAGCCCCTGCGATCGTCACCAAGATCCTTCCCACTGGTGCGTTGCACCTGACCGGCCCTTCGCATGAAGCTCTCCGTCATCATCGTCAACTACAACGTCCGGGCCTATCTGGAACAGTGCCTGCGCACGGTGTTCACGGCGCTGGAGGGTCTGGAGGGTGAGGTGTTCGTGGTGGACAACCTCAGCACGGACGGCAGTGTGGAAATGGTGCGGGATAAATTCCCGCAGGTGAAGCTGATCGCCAACCAGGAGAACGTGGGCTTCTCCCGGGCGAACAACCAGGCCATCCGCATCGCCAAGGGCGACCATGTGCTGCTGCTGAACCCGGACACCGTGGTGGGCGAGGACGTGTTCCGCAAGGTGGTCGCCTTCATGGATGCCCACCCCAAGGTCGGCGGTCTGGGCGTGAAGATGATCGATGGCACGGGACGTTTCCTGCCAGAATCCAAGCGCGGCCTGCCCACTCCCCAGGTGGCCTTCTTCAAGATCATCGGGCTCACGCGCCTCTTCCCGCGCAGCCGCGTGTTCGGCCGATACCATCTGGGCCACCTGCCCGAGAACGAGGCCGCACCCATCGAGATCCTCTCGGGCGCGTGCATGTTCCTGCGCAGGAAGACCCTCGATGAGGTGGGTCTGCTTGACGAGAGTTTCTTCATGTACGGGGAGGACATCGACCTGAGCTATCGGATCACCTTGGGCGGTTACGAGAATTGGTACTTCCCGGAGGCACGCATCATCCACTACAAGGGCGAGAGCACCAAGAAGAGCAGCGTGAACTACGTGTTCGTGTTCTACAACGCGATGGCCATCTTCGCGCAGAAGCACTTCACACGCCGCAATGCGGGGATCTTCCCCCTGCTCATCACAGGCAGCATCTACCTGAGCGCCGCCGCGGCCATCGCCGCACGCTTCCTGAGCCGTGCCCTGCTGCCCGTGCTGGACCTGTTGCTGGTGATACTGATCCTCGCGTTGTCGCCCGTGGTCCCGCAACGCTGGCCCATCATCCAGGAACTGGGTGCCGACCTCGCGATCGGTGCCACCGTATTGGGTTGGATGGCCTTGTTCGGTGCATATGACAGGCCCTTGCGTTTCGCCCCCCCTTTGTTGGCCCTGGCCGCGCTCGTCGCCCTTACCGGCCTCGTCGGTCTGGCTGGCTGGAGCGAATGGGATGAATTGGCGGACCTTGCCCTGCTCTGCTTCTACGGCGCCATGGGGGCGATCTCCATCCGGGTGATCCTGCATTTGCTGCGTGTGAGAGGCCATGGCCTTCGCCGGAAGGAACGCGAGCGCGTGCTGGCCATCGGTTCTGCCGAGGAGACACAGCATGCGCTGGCCTTGCTGTGGCAGACACATTTCGGCCTGGGCCGTACCATCACCGTTCAACCCGACAGCCCCGAGGCCGAACCATCCATGCTGGCACGAGCGATATCTCGCGGGCGCATCGGCGAAGTGGTGTTCTGTGCGAAGGATATGCCTTGGGGCACCATCATTGAGCGGATGGAGCAGCTGCGCGACCGCGGGGCCGAGTTCAAGATCGCCCAGCCCGCGCGCGAGTTCATCATCGGTCCCAGCAGCATCGAGAGTCTTCAGGACCTGTTCATCCTGCAGGAGCACGCCATCCACGATCCTGCGGCACGGCGCAGCAAGCGCATCATGGATGTGCTCACCTCGGCCCTGTTGTTCCTGCTCTTCCCGGTCCTGGCCATGTTCATCCGCGAGCCTCTGGGCGCGCTGCGCAATGCCTGGCAGGTCCTTTGGGGAAGCCGGACCTGGGTGGGCTATCGAACGCCCTTGCCAGCCGATGTGAAGCTTCCTGCTCTCCCCCCGGCGGTACTTGGCCCCATGGGTGCCGGGGGATCAGCTCCCACCCAAGGCGTGATCGATCGCGTGAACATCCTCTACGCCAAGGACCACCGCTTGAGCCGCGACCTTGGGGTGCTGTTGCGGGGCGTCCGTTCCCTGGGGAGCGTTCGATCTGCGTCAACTAGTTAGGCATCGTTACCTTTGGCGGGTGCCCTGCATGGGTGCTTGTGAACATGTCGCAGATCGAGATCCTGTTGCCCAAGATGGGCGAGAGCGTGGCCGAGGCCACCATCATCAAGTGGTTGAAGAACGAAGGGGACCGCGTGGAGGCCGATGAGCCCATCGTGGAGATCGCCACGGACAAGGTGGACAGCGAGGTCCCGGCACCGGAGGCCGGCATCCTGCTCAAGCGCCTTGTGAACGAAGGGGACGTGGTGAAGGTGGGACAGCCCATCGCGCAGGTGGGCAGCGCGGCCGGTTCTG